>CAYLKG010000080.1:0-8118 GCA_964384195.1 uncultured Aliarcobacter sp.
TATAGTCACAATATGTCCTTTTTTAATAATATGATTATAAAAAATTTGGAGATACTAATGAATAAACTGACTATAAATATTCCTAAACTTAAACAAAGAGTAGTTTGGAATATGAAACCAACGACAAGAGTGAAACAAAGTAAAAAAATATATTCAAGAAAAAATTGGAGAACAATATGAAACTAATTGATGGAAAAATATTTGATAAAGTTAGAGCAGAAGTAATGATTGATTATCTAAAAAATTTAGATGTACAAATTATTGAAACTGACCCTAGAAGTGTAAAAGTAATTAAAACTGATAATGATATATTAAAGTTAGAAGTAACTTCTAATCAAAAAGCTTTTTATTCAATTAGAAAAGCATTTTTATTTAAATTGCTAAAATGGTTTAATATTTCTCACCATAATATAAAGCACTTTAATATTGATACAATTATTGCTATTTGTAATGATAATTTAAGAGCAATATCCGACAATCAATATAACTCCTATGTAAAAATAAAAATAGAAAATGGTGAGGCTGTAACTATTTTAAGTTCAAAATTTACTACTATTAGTGATTTAGAAATTATTGATTTAGCTCAAAAATATAATATCGATAGTATCTCACGAGATGATTTTAGTATGAGAATTTATACTACCATAAAAGAAAATTCAGAACCAATTGTTGGGGATATGTTTGGATATGCTTTTAATATAACTAATTCTGAAACAGGTTTTTCACAAGTAACAGCAGAGAATTTTATTCTAAGATATGTCTGTACAAACGGCGCAACTACTAGAATTTCAACTGATAATCATAGTTTTAATCACTATAAAATGAATAAAAACTATGTTTTAAATACTATTATTGATAGTTTGGATAAGAGTGAATCAATTAGCAAAACATTTGATGAAAAAGTAAAAAATGCTCAAAAAATTAAAGCTGAAATATTTTTCCCAAATATAAAGTATCAAGTAAATAATATAATTGGATCATCTAGTGGATTTAAATTTTTTTACAATTTTGAGGAAAAAAGAAAGAGTAAATATGATTTGTTTAATTATATTACGCATAGTGCAAAAGAATTTAACCTTTTAGAAAAATATCAACTTGAACAATTAGCTGGTAATTTAATGTGATTTTATCTAATAAGGATAATATAAATAGACAATATATGACAACTATTTAGTTAAAATATAAATAATCAAAACTAGGGGAACTTTTTGAAAAAAATACTACTAATATTAACTCTGAGCATACTTTCATTTGCTTCAAGTTTACCAATAAATTCTGTTGTAAAAGTATTTTCAACAGTTACTGAACAAAACTATTTAGAACCTTGGGAAAACCCAAAGTTTTATGATGTTACTGGTTCAGGTGTAATAATAAAAGATAATAGAATTTTAACATCTGCACATGTTGTAAGTGGTTCAAATTTTGTTCAAGTGCAAAAAGAAAATGATAGTAAAAAATATGATGCAACTGTTAAGTATATTTCTAATGATGTTGATTTAGCAATACTTGAAATTAATGATAAAACTTTTTTTGCTAATACTAAAGCTTTAGAGATAACTGAAGATGTAAAAATAAAAGATAGTGTAACAGCTATTGGTTATCCAATAGGTGGTAATACAATTTCAACAACAAATGGAATAGTATCAAGAATTGAATATAAGAGTTATTCATGGAACCCTTGGGCAAATTATCTCACTATTCAAATAGATGCTGCAATAAATAGTGGTAATAGTGGTGGAGCTGTAATAAATAAAGATAATAAAATAGTTGGTATTGCTATGATGAAATTAACTCATGCTGATAATATTGGTTATATTGTTCCATCTGTTGTTATTAATACTTTCTTAAATGATATAAAAGATAATAAAGTAGATGGATTTTCTTCAACACAAACAATAGTATCTTATATTGAAAATCAAGATATGAAAGATTATTTAGGATTACATGATGATTTAGGTATTTTAATTACAAGAGTTGATATAGAAGATATTGAATTACAAGAAAGTGATGTATTAATTTCAATAAATGGTAAAAAAATATCAAATGATGGAAAAATTGATTCTAAATATGGAAAAGTAAGTTTTAACTATGAGCTAGATAATAAACAAATAGGTGAAACTGTTAAGTATGAAATTATTAGAAATAAGAAAAAAATAGATGTTAATTATAAAGTAAAGATCTCAAAACCATTAATTCCTTATGAATTCCAATCTAAACCAAAATATTTTGTATTAGCAGGATTAACATTTACTCCATTAACTGTAAATTACCTATGGAAACTAGGTGGAAGTTTAAAAGATATAGAACTTATGCTTTACAAAGATAAAAAAACAAATGAAATAACTCAAAGAGTTGTTTGGTTACAAAAAATATTTCCTCATAAAATAAATAGAGGTTATTATTCTAGTGCTTACATTGTTGCAAAAGTAAATGGCATAACAATAAAAGATTTTAACCACTTTGTAAATATCATAAATACAACAAAAGATGAATATGTAGTAATTGATTTTGTAGAAAGTAAAAAAGTAATTCTAAAAACAAAAGAAGCTAGAGAAAGCTTCGAACAAATTAAAAATAATTATGGACTAAAGTCTGATAGAAGAGTTGATTAAATTCTATCATATATGATGAAGTATAAAGAATAATCGTTTAATTGGCTTCATAATAAAATTAATTTTCATAATTTAATAATATAGACAAAATATGTCTATATTATTTTATAATATACGTAATATAAATCGTTAAAAAAGGTAATTTATGGCTATAACAAATCAAACAGCAAGAGTTTTAGAATTAGTTAGAAGATTTAATAAAGGTGAGATTGTTAATATCGAAAATTTAATTGAAGAAGCAAAAGAAGATATTCTTACAAAAAATTTAGATGATAATCTTTGGATAAATAATGATACTAAAAATCCCAAACCTGTAAGTGAAAAAACCATAAGAAGGGATCTAGATGTAATAAAAAAACACTTACCTGATTGTTATGACCTAATAAAAGGTGAAAAAGGTTGTTATAAATCTATTACTAAAAATGCTTTTGATAATTTTATTAATGCTGAATTTATGTCTTTAATGGTTCAAATGTTCAATCTTGCAAACAAAAGTGATTTGTTTGATAATTTTGATTTAAATGATAAAGATAAAAAAATACTTGAATCGAAAATTAAAGACTCTAAAAAATGTTATGAATTTAAAAATAAACCATTTGAGAGTTTTAAAAGTGATAGTGTTTTATTAAAAAAATTAGAAAATAAAATCAAACTTCAAGAATATATAAATATAGAGTATGAAATAAATGGAAAAATAAATAAATTTGAAGTAAAACCATATAAAATCATATTCATCAATGAAAACTTCTACCTTGCTTGTGAGATAGAACATGAAAAATTAGAATTCGCAATGTATAGAATATCTAAAATAAAAAGTGTTGAAGATACATCAAAAATTTTCCATAAAAATATTGAAATAGAAGATTTTATAAAAGATATGCAAACTCCATTTTCTGTTTATAGAAGAGATTATAAAAAACATCTAATTAATGTAGTTTTAGAAGTTGATAAATCAAAAGCTTTTTTCTTTGAAAATAAAAAATATTTAAAATCACAAGAGATTTTAGATAAAAAAGATAATGGAAATCTAATACTAAAATATAGAGTAACTCAAGAAATGGAAATAGAAGAAATAGTAAAAAGATGGATTCCATTTGTTAAAATTATTGAACCTTTATCTTTAAAACAAAAAATAGAGAGTGATTTGAAAATTTATCTAAATATTTAATATAAATATGATAAGAAGATAAAAGTAAGTACAATAAATAATAATTTAAAATAAAACCAACAAGGTATAAAATTTATGCAATGGCAAAAAGAAAAAATTAAAATAGAAAACAATACAACAGTAGATGCACAAGTACCTATAATAATATCAGCAAGTCGAAGTACAGATATACCTGCTTTTTATGGAGATTGGTTTATTTCAAGATGGGAAAATGGTTATATTAAGTGGACAAATCCATTTAATGGACAACCTTTATATATTAGTTTTAAAAATGCTAGATGTGTTGTTTTTTGGACAAAAAATCCAAAAACTTTTATGAAACATCTTGATTGGTGTGATAAAAATATTCCAAATTACTATTTTCAATTTTCTCTAAACGACTACGATAAAGAAAAATATGAAGCAAAAGTTCCATCTGTTGAAAGTAGAATCAGAACTTTTAAAGAACTATCACAAAGATTGGGCAAAAAAAGAGTTGTATGGAGATATGATCCTTTAATCTTAACAAAAGATATAGATGTAAATGAACTTTTAAGAAGAGTTGAAGAAATAGGTAATCAAATTCATGAATTTACTGAAAAATTAGTATTTAGTTTTGTAGATATTTCTATATATAAAAAAGTTGAAAATAATCTAAATAAAGAGAATGTTCCATATATAGAATGGACAGAAGAACTTATGGAAGAGTTTGCAAAAGGTATTTCAAAAATAAATAAAAATTGGAATTTAAAACTAGGAACTTGTAGTGAAAAGATAGATTTAGAAAAATATGGGATAGTTCACAACAAATGTATAGATGATGATTTAATGATAGAATTATTTAGTGATGATAAAACATTAATGGACTTTTTAGGAGTAGAAATAAAACAACCTGATTTATTTAGCGATGGTGAAATCATAAAAACAAGAAATTTAAAAGACAAAGGACAAAGAGAAGATTGTGGATGTATTATGGCAAAAGATATAGGAGCTTATAATACTTGCCCACATGAATGTAACTATTGTTATGCAAATACTTCAAAAGAGATAGCCAAGAAGAATTATCAAAGATATCTGACAAATTCGAATAGCGAGAGTATTTTATAAATGAAACTTGTTAGGAAAATATAATGGAATTAGTTTATTTATGGGTTGAAGAGTATAAAAATATTAAATATCAGGGGTTTAATTTTTCACCTAGGTTTGAGTGTGAGTTTAAAGATGGCAATTTAACGATATGTGACAGAAAAGAAGAAGATTGCAAAAATAATGAATATTTAGTAAACTTTTTTGGTAAAAATATTAATGTTACTGCTATTGTTGGGGAAAATGGGAGTGGAAAGAGTAATCTTTTAGATTTAATATATATAGGCACATCTCCAACATCAGATTATTTTTATATATTTGATTCAGGAAAAGAACTTTTGATTAAAGGTATAGATGTACCCAATGAACCAAATGGAATTATTACTCATAACAAAATTAAAAAAACTATATTTTTATCAAAAAATTCAATTCGGTTAAGATGTGAGAACTTTAATCGAGATATTGTGTTGAAAAAAAAGGAATTATCCTTTGTTTATTATAATAATATGTTTTCAGATATTAAAAATATAGAGTCTCATTGTATGATTGGAAGCAGTGATGAAAATAAATTCAATATTTCCACCTCTTATTTAGTTAATAATTATGGGAAACATGAATTTGAAATGAAAAAAGATACACAACACCATTATGTTTCATTTGAGAATCATTATAAACTTTTCAAAAATAAAAATATTCAAAATACAATTAATATGTTAAAGATTTATGATATTAAGTTACCAATAATTGTTCCTAAAAAACTTTATATTTCTATTGAGAATACTTTAATTAATAGATTAATGTATATTGAAAAAATAGAGTATAAATCTCAAGAATATTTTAATAACAATACACAATTTATTTTGGATGGGTTGTCATATATAGAAAAAATTAAACTTTCATTATTGATTAACTTTTTAGATTATTCTTTAAATAGTAATTGTGAATATCTTTTAGAAAAAATAAATATACAAAATAATAAAGATATAAATAGTATTTTTGAAGCTTTTGTACAAGTTTTCAGCATTAAACAACATAAAGGAAATATACAAATTAACCCATTTATAGATGATTTCTATAAAATGAATCAATTATTAAAAGTGATAGAAGGTTGGCAAAAAAAAATAAAGCATGGAAGCTTGATTTTAGCTTTTGATGACATTGATGATGCATTTGTTGAAAATTATCAAAAAATCACTCTTATTGGATTAGATTTTTTTCATTTTGAGTGGTCTCCAAGTTTAAGTACAGGGCAAGAAAATTTATTATTTCAATTTGCAAATTTTTATAGCTTGATATTAAATAGAACTAAAGAACTAAAAGATAATATTTTTATCTTTATCGATGAAGGAGAAAATAGTCTTCATCCCAATTGGCAAAAAAAATATATTAAATATTTCGTGGATTTTTTTAATAAGAATTTTACTCAAAAAATAAATTTAATTTTTGCTACGCACTCACCTTTTATTCTTTCGGATTTACCAAAAGAAAATATAATATTTTTAGATAAATTTGATGAAAAAGAAACAAAACTAAAATATCCAAAATTAAAAATAAATGAATTAAAAAATGGAAATTGCATAAATGTAACAAAAGATATAGAACTCAAAACCTTTGGAGCAAATATCCATACTTTACTTTCAGATGGATTTTTTATGAATGATGGTCTTATGGGTGAGTTTGCAAAGAGTAAAATAAATGAGATTAAAAAGTTTTATGATGAAAATAAGGAATTAAAAAAAGATGATTCTAATTTTGAATCAAAAAAAGATGAATTTGAAAGAAATAAAGAGTATTTTCAAAACATCCAAAGAATAATAGGTGAACCATTTTTACAAACAATAATCAAAAATTATTTTGACGAACTTGAAATTTTATTTAATGGTAAAAAAGAGTTTTTGGATAAAGAAATCCTAAGACTTCAAAAATTAAGAAATGAGTCAAAATGACAAATCTTAATTACTCAAATTATTTGAAAGATAAAGATTTTGATATTGAAAAAGAATATAAAAAACTATTTATTACTTCATTTCAGATAACTACAAAATCAAAGAATAAAAAACAAATAATTATACGAAGTCAATTTAAAGTAAATAATAAAAATATTTTTTATGATAAAACAAATAAATCATTACAAGAAATTTTCGATAAATTTAAAGAAAAAAAGATAGATGAATTTGATGTAATTTTTCAAGATAAAGATTTAGAAAATATATTAAGCCTTAATCAAGATGAAATTATAAAAATACTCGAAAAAAATAAAAATAAGTCATATTTATCAAAATTAAAATATGTATTTAATTACGAGAAATTTCAAAAGGATATAACTAAATTTTTTACTGATAATTTTGATTTTAGAACTTGTTTTTATTGCAATAAAGATTTCATTACAAATTTTGAAACAGAAAAAGAAGTTTCAACTTTTCAACTTGACCATTTTTATGACAAAGGGACTTATCCATATTTAGCACTTAGTCTTTATAATCTTATTCCATCTTGTCCAACTTGCAACTCTCCAAAAGTAAAAGGAAGTGCAAATACTTTTGAAAATAATTGTATCGCTCCAAACTCACAAAACTTTGATTTTCACCAAAAAGTAAAATTTAAACTATTTTTAGATGATTCGTGTAAAAACTTACATATAAAATCAAAAGATGATATTAATATAACTTTAAAAGAACAATTTAGCGATATGTACTCTAAATATATTGAGATTTTTAAGTTAAATCCTAGATATAAAGCCCATAAAGATATAGTTTATGACATGATACAAAAAGCAGAACTTTATCCAGATAGTAGACTCAAAGAGTTGAAAAATTTGACTGGTATTCCACTTCAACAAATCAAAAAAGATATTTTTAATCTCATAGATGAAAATGAAGATTTGTCAAAACAACCATTTTCAAAACTTATTGTTGATATAAGTAAAGAATTAAAAATAATATGAAAGATAAAGTTCGTGAATTTAATATATTAAAATATTTTTATGGACAAAATGTGGAAAAATTTCTAAGTATGATATGTAAAAGGAAAATAAATTGAATAATAATCAACTAACAACAATAAACCAAAATGCAAAATTAGCACTAATAAAATCAAAAAATCTTTTAGATATAACAAAAAAGATACTTGATAAAAAAGAGTTAATACAAACTTTTCATTTTAAACCATTTTTAATGGAAAAAGGACACACAAGTTCTGCAAGCTCAATAGCAATAAGTCCAGATGGAAAATATATAGTTTCAGGAAGTGATGATAGAACAATAAAAATCTGGG
>CAYLKG010000081.1:0-8023 GCA_964384195.1 uncultured Aliarcobacter sp.
ATTAAATGGTACTTTATGGGAGATTTTATACAATTCTAATTTGCAGTGGTCTCATCATCTATATTTTTCATATCATCACAACTGAACATGTTTTAACTCCTAAATTTATTTTTTAAAAATTTTAGTAGAAAAAAATATGTTTGTTACTATGTTTACTCAATCTAGAATAATGAACTGGCTTTAATTTTGGAATAAAAAACCAAATGGTGTTTATACTTAATTTGAAAGTCTAATTTTTTCTCAAATTAAAAAAAGGCAATAAATTTCTACCTTTTAATCTTTGCTCAATTATTCTAAACTCTTTTGTAGCGGTTGATTTTTCTTTAAAAGTTAAAGTTTTATCTCTAGAGATAAGTTCAAATTGTTTTTTATAGTATTTCAATAAAAAATCACATAATTGAATTTGGTACTCTTTAAGTGTTAATGTTTGAAGTTCGGTTCTTGCAATAATTGATGTTAGCATTTCTATATTTCCATTTAGTAAATATTCAAATTCTTGCCTGTGTAAATCAAACATTGAACTATCTAATGCAGCTAAGATAATATCTTTTTTATCAGGATAGTTTAAAATCCCTTGTAATATTAAAATTTCAGTGATGTCAATCATCTGATTTTGAGGGCTGTATGATGTTTGGTAATTGTTTTTTTGAGTGTTTGATTTTTGTGCTTTCGAGGAAACTCCTAAAGTCGTTTTGATGTACTTTGGGTGTAAATTTATAAGATGTGCAGCATAACCCTTGAACTCTTCAGCCATTACAGGCTTTAATGTAGAAAGAAATTCCTCTATTTTTACTAGTATTTTTTGCTTTTCTTCTGGTCTATTTATATCAAATCTATAGTTTCCTAAATTATCCTTAACAATATAATCTAATGCAAATTCTACAAAGTACTTTGGGTGTAAAAGTAAGGACTTTAATTCATCTACCCTACCCTCTTTTACATAATCAGCAGGATCTTGTCCATTTTGAAAAATCACAACTCCACCAACAAAGTCATTTTGTGCTAATAGTATTGAAGCTTTATAAGCAGCTTCCATACCAGCTTTATCACCGTCATAGCCCAATATTACTTTTGCATCTGATTTTTTTAAAAGCGGTATGTGTTGAGATGTAAGTGCAGTTCCAAGTGTTGCTACTGAATTGGCAAATCCTGCTTGATGGAGCATTACAACATCAAGATAACCCTCTGTAATTATTATCTCTTTTGATTGATAAATACTTTCTCTTGCAAGGTTATTTCCAAAGAGCAATGCAGACTTGTTAAAAAGCTTTGTTGCAGGAGAATTTACATATTTAGCATTATGTCCTGATATGGTTCTTCCACCAAACCCTACTAACTTACCATTTTGTAAAAATATTGGAAATGTAATTCTTTCTATAAATCTTGCATACAAGCCATTAGAACCACTATCAATGACTCCAAGCTCTTTTGCCATGTTTAAATCAAAAAAGTTGTTTTTTGATAGGTTATGGTGTCATTAGAGCTAGATGCATAGCCTATTTGAAATTTATCTATAGATTCTTTTGTAATTCCTCTTGAGTTGAGATATTGTAGTGCATTTGAATTGCTAAATAAATTGTTTTGATAGTAATTGTTAACCGCATCAAGAATTGAAGTATTTAGAACTTGTGAGTCATTGTTATCATATTCAAGATTGAAGTTTGTAAGTGCAGCTATTTTTTCTATTGCTTCAGGATAAGTTAGCTTTTCATACTCCATAACAAACTTAATAGCATCTCCGCCATTAGAACACCCAAAACAATGATATATCTGCTTTGCAGGACTCACTGTAAAAGATGGTGTATCTTCTCCATGAAATGGGCAACAAGCTTTAAAATTTGCACCTGATTTTTTTAGCTCTATGAATGAAGAAACTATATCAACAATATCAATTTGATTTTTTAGATTATCTATTGAAGTTTTAGAGATCATATTTTTATGTGTTAAAGTCATAAGAATGACATCCAATCTGACAATAATTTTTAGAAATTTGTATTTCTTTGTCATCTAGCTTTAATGTAAATCTACTAATATTATCTACAAAAAACAATAACCCATTTTTTATTACAATATTTATTTCAAGAACTTTTTGCACACTATTCTTCTTAACTAAATTATTAATTTGTTCTAAAATGTTATTGCTTTGTATAATCATCATTTCATCATATATATTTTGGATTTCAACAAAAAACTTCTTAGAGTAAAAAAATTCCATATTAGAAGTACCAACCATTGAAATGGGAGGAAATATATAAGATTTATCATTAATTTTAATATTTATATTTATTCCTTTTTTAAAAAGTTCAGTTGCCTCTTCATAAGAATATTCAGTTACAAATTGCATAGTAGATTCATACTCTTTTATCAAATATTCCCAATTTTCTTTAATAACTACTAAAATTTCTTTATTATATAAATTATGCGAATTAACATCTATAAAATAAACCATATCTTTTTTTGCTATTATGTAAAGTAATTCACTATCTCTTTTAAATTTTTTATTTACAGTAAACTTAATACCATTTGTTGGTCTATTATTATAACCATCTTCTAAATGTAAATGTTGTATTTGAAATAAATTTAATAAAAGATCTTTATCTCCTTTGACTTTCATCTCTAATTCTCTGTCTTCATTACTCAATTGCTCAAATTTTTCTTTTGTTATTGAAGGAATATATGGTTTAAAAACTATCTGCTTAGTCAAAAAAGGTGTTAAGTCTTCATTATTTTTGAATTTATACTCTATTTTATTTACTATTTTTTTTAATCTTTTGTCTACTAATTTCTTTTTGAGTTCTTTTGAATATATAACTTTTCTAAATCCTGGACCTATAAATCTTTTTCGCCAATTAATATATATTAAAAAAAGATTCCTTATCTCATAAAAATCAAAAGGTGATTTTTTCTCTTCAGGTAACTCTTTCATATTATAATTAATAGACTTAAATTCATTAAGTATTGAATCATAAAAATTACTTTTTAAAATATCATTCATATAGTTGCTCGTTTTTACAATGTAATTTATTTTGTTTCAAGACTAACCTCTTCAAATATCTTATCAATATCGATTTTCTTAAATTTTAAGTCTTCTAAAAACGACTCTTTGTCTTTTTGATTTATATTATTTTCCCAATATCCGATTTCAAAATTAATATCAAATTCATCATATAAATCACCATAATACATTTTTTCATATTTCTCATAATAAAGATATTTCAAAGATTTAAACTCTTCAAATACATCTTCTATTTGATAAATATCATTAACAATCGCTTGAATATGATTCTCATCCTTTGCTCTTTCTACTTCATTGAAACAAGTATCTTCTAACATTTTAACTATTCGTCTTCTGTTTGTATCAACAATTTTTTTAAACTCTTTATTTTTTATATATTCCTGAGCTATTGCAGCGGCATCTTCACTGTTTATACATTGTTTTGTAGCAATGTCATATACCAATGTTCTTAATTGTGTATCAAAGTATCTAAAAAATATAAATAATGTAGGTAAGTGACCTTTATATATAATCTCTTCCCATTTTTTTCTATCTTGTTTATATTTTTTTGAAATTTCAAAAGCTAAAAGTTCTAACATTTCTTCTTCATTTTCTAGCCTTTGACAAATTTGACTAATACATGAACCTAATTCATTTTTTCTATTAGTCCATCTTTGATTACCATTTTCATCAAATACTACACTTACTGATAATTTATCAATAGGGGCTTCTAAAAAATAAACTAATTTTTTAAGTAAAACTATTTGCTGTTCTTCATTTATTTTTATAGGTTTATTATCATTTACAAATAATGAAAAAACTTCTATTCCAAAATCAAAATAGTGAAGACTATCTAAAATAATACTAATTAAAATTTTGTTTGTGCTTATTGATTTTAATATAAAATCTCTAACACCTCCATTTGTTATTATAAACCATGTTGTTTCAGCTTTTGTTTTTGAAATTATAAAATTTGGTTCTAATTCATCTAATGCATTATCAAATAAAAAATTATTAGCAACAGTTCCATAAATCTTATAATAAAATTCATTAAATTGATTTGTTAAATTTTCTATACTTATATAATTCTCAACTAGAGAAAGAGTATATAATGTTACTTGAGCTTCTTTACTTAATTTTGAAAAAGCATTTTTCCATATACTTGAAGGATTGTCCAATTTTTCGATACAAAATTGAGAAACTAAATTATCTGAATTATTCAATTCCATAAAAATATTTTTTAATAATCTTGGATTAAAATTATCGTGCTGTATAATAGTTTGATAAACTTTTTTATTAATGAATTCTTGTTTTTGAAGAGTTGATAAGTTTGTATTTATGTAATAGCTATAAACTATATTTGCTCTAAAAATAGAATCAAACAAATTAATAGTATAAGAGTTTTTGGTAATTTGTTCTTTCAAAATACTATCATCTATTTGAACTAACATTTGTGATAAAATATAATCTCGTGATGTGAATATTATTTTTAACTTTCCATCACTTTTTTGAGCAATATTTATTAAAACTTTTAAATCATTTGCTACTGATAATAAATTATCACTACTTAAAAATGTAGCTCCTAAAAAATCATCTATGACAATAACTTGATTTATTCCTTTTTGAATTAATTGTATTGCATCGTTTAATTTTCTATCTGATATCCATTGAAATTCATAAGATGGTTCACTAAAGTAGTACTTTACTGCTAAATGACTAGCAGATATTGTTTTACCACTACCTGGATCTCCTGAAATAAATAAATAATGTTCTGTTTTTAGCTTATAATCTATTTTTTCTAAATCATGATTTAAAACAAAGAATTGTAAATCATCTAATAATAAACTTAACACACTACTAGATCTATTATAAAATTCATTGTTAGTAATAAAATTCAATTCATGTACACTACCAAGCCATAGTTTGTAATGATTTTTTAATATTTCTGGATATTCTTTTACTAATGAAATTAGTTCATCTTCCCCTAAAATGTCATTAGTGGATAAAATATAAGGGGTCATAATTAATTTTATTTTTTCTTTATTTGCAGGAGTTAAAGAACAAGATGTAACTAAAAAATATCTTTTAGGAATATAATTATCCATTTTCTCTTTTTCTTGTTGCATCTTACTCATAAGAGTTGTAGTATTTTTATATCTTTTTGCTTGTACTATCCAATTATTATCTGAAGATTCATAAAACCCATCAATTCCACCATCGGGTCCTTCTGTAAATCTCTGAAAAAAAATATTATTCATTTTTCCAACAATATCAACTGCTAATGTTTCAAATTCATTTGGTGATAATTTACTAAATTGGTACATTTAATACCTAACTATTATTCTTAATATCATCATATATTACCACATATCCACCAGTTTTAGGTGCTCCTTGGAACTCTATTTTATTTTCATCTTTTAATTGTTTAAGCCATCTTTGAACAGTTCTTAATGGTGTGTCAATATGTTTGCTTAATTCATTTGCTTTCAATCCAGGATTTATTTGTATAAACTCTAAAAGTTCTGTTACACCGCCAGATACTACGCCATTTACACCGCCAGATACTACGCCATCCAAAGGTGTTTCATTTTTATAAAAAATATTTTTCATATAGTTTTGTTTCATGACAAAGCTATCTTTATTATAAGCTTCTAATATTCTATTTAGTCCTGAACCTAGATGTTCCACTAGTTCTAAATCTTTGTATATCCTCATAAGTTCTCTACTCGTAGGGTTTGAATAACCAGAAAAAAAATCATCTATATTTTTAATAATCGATAATCCACCTGTGGAAGTTATCTCTATACGGTCACTAAATATCTCAAATACAGGAGGGTTTTCAGTGGTGTAATCATTGTGAACGATAGCATTTATAACTGCTTCTCTTAAGGCCACTTTATTCCAAAGGGGTTGTTCTTTTCTAGTAGTTGAAGTTATAAGTGCTGCTGTTTTATTTTCTATTTCTAATTTTTCAAGAACTCTTTTTGTAGCTTTTATAAGTGAACAATAGCCGTATTCATTGTTTTCTATAAGGTCAACTTTATTTGTACCAGCATATTTTGCTACTTTTATTGAAACCCCATTACTATCAGCCATAAGGTATGCTACATAATTGTAATAGCCATCATCTGTGAGAAGTTCTAAATTTGAAGCAAATTTTTCATTTAGCTTTAAACCTTTCTCTTCATAATATATTTTTAATTGCTCAAAAGTTAAATCTTGTCTTCTTGATTTTATATTTCCAAGTGAATTTCTAACTCTTTTAGCAAATAAATCTTCAATCATAGTTTGGTTCATAGGCTCACTACTGCTTCCAACTCTTATGTAGCAACCTTTTTCAGACATTCCATTTTTTTTGATGTAATAAGGAGTTTCTCTACCGCTTGCAATTATGATTTTTATAATTGACTGCTCTTCAATAGTTTCTAAAATAACTTCAAAAAGACCAAGGCAAGATGGAGAGATATTATGTTTTAGTTTATCTTTGATTTTGAGTTGCGTTTCATCAGGATTTTGGCAACCTACTATTTTGCCATCTTTATCAACTCCAATATAAATTATTCCACCCTCATGATAATTTAAAAAAGCTACTACTTCTTTTTCAAATGTATCAGTTAGGGATTGTTTATGCTCGACTCTATGAGATTCAATTAAATTCATCGATTGTCTCCTCTAGCATAAATAAAAACATCTCTAACCAGTTCCTTACTTGTCAATTGTTTATAAAAAAAAGCTATGAAATGTTTTTGAAAATGGATGATTATAAGTATATTCTTTGACTTTGTACAAAAAATCTAATGGATCATTTATAATTGTATTTGCAAAAAAATCTGCTTCATATAATAACTCTCCATCATCTTTTAAAAATACGCTTCCTTTTGCATAATTAAAATTTGGATTTACAATATATGCAGCTTCTTGTAATGATTTATTTCTTTCAATTAAATTTAAAAATGGTTTACTATCTTTTTTGATTTTATAAATCGACAAATAAGAACCCTCAATATCAGCTAACATCTGTTTGTCAATATTAATTAGTCTATTATTTATAGTTTCCAAAATAATTACCTTTTTAAATTTAAAAATATCTACATTTTACATTAAATTTTATAAGAGGGTCATAAGTAGATTTTGAAAGATATTTAAATTTCAACATGCATACACTCTTTTGTAGCTTTAAATTGTAAATTATCTTATCAAGTTATATAGATATTTTAGTAATATATCAATAATTAAAAAAACTTCTTCAAAAGTCTTTTATAGTCTCTTAGCATACTCAACACTTCGATAAATCTTTGTCAAAACTCAACTTTTCATAGTTTTGAAATTTACATTTGGCACAGATCAAGGCATCTACAAAATCTATATTTTTATTTTCAATAATGCTTAGTGTCTCAAATAATATGACTTTATCTTTGTTTACTACTCCTTCAAACGATAGAATGGTTTTTAGATCAGAAATTACTTCTACTTTAGGAACTTTATAAAACTTGGTAAGAACAAAAAAAGCTTCCATCAAAACATCACTTAGAATTTCTACCTCCATTGAGCCTAACTCAATTTGTTCAAAATACTCCGTACTTTTTGCCAAATGCTCCTCATTATCTCCTACTAAAAATCGAATGATAATGTTTGTATCAAGAAGATAAACCATATTTCTCTCTCATAGCTTCCATCATTGAAATCTCTTTGATCTCTTCAAGTGATTTATCACTCTTTTGAACTCTGTTTTTATACTTGCCCGATAATTTTTTTATAACTGATTGTTGTTTTACAGGATAAACCATAGCAAGTACTTGTTTTTTTCTTTTATCTATAATTTGTATCGCTTCAGTCATGTTTGTAAAAACTGAAGTATTTTTTTGAATTTCTCCAATACCAATACTTTGCATATCTATCTCCTTTATAAACTATTTACATATACTAAAATATATTATATATAAATACTTCTATTTTGTCAATAATGTTAGATATTCCCAAATAATTCCATAAGATTTAAAATAGAAAGCCCAAAGTGGCTATAATGTG
>CAYLKG010000082.1:0-7714 GCA_964384195.1 uncultured Aliarcobacter sp.
TATAACCAAAGTGAAAATATTTTTGCTATTCCAAAAGGTAAAAGACCTATTAAATACATTGCTAAAATAAGAGCAGTATTTTGTGTATCATTTGCAGTAAATGCACCTCTTTCAAAAAGAAGTTTTATTATAAATTCATTAAAAACTATTCCTACAATCATAGAAATTGTAAGAACTACAAATAAAATTGATGAAGATTTTTTCATAAGTTTTAAAGCTAAGTTTTCATCTTTATTTTTTATCGCTTTTGAAACCATTGGAAAAAGTGCAATAGAAGTTGCAATAGCAAATATTGCAAGAGGTAATTGAAAAACTCTATTTGCATAATACAAATAAGAAATAGAGCCACTAATTAACATTGAAGCTAACCATGTGTCTATAAAAGCTGATATATGCATAGTTGAAGAGCCCAAAGTAGCTGCAAAAAAGTTTTTATAAAATTTGTTCTCTTCTTTTTGTTTATGTTTTCTAAATGTAAAAATTTTTGTTAAATTTGCTCTTTTTATAGCAATAATATGAACAATAACTTGTAAAATCCCACCAAAAATAACTCCAAATGATAAGTAGTAAGTAATTGTATATTGTTCAAGCCCTTTTGCAATTATTAAGCTAGCTATCATTGATAGATTCAAAAGAGCTGTTGAATAGGCTGTTGTTGCAAAATGATGTTTATATTGAAGCAGGGCTCCCATAAAAGTTACTATAAAAATAAGCGGTAAATAATAAAAATTTATTGCAAATAATGGAGCTGCTAAATCAACTGTCTCTTGTGAAAAACCAATAGCAAAAGCTTTCGCAAAAAGATGAGAAAACATTGTTACTATTAATGATAACACCAATAAAAAAGCAAGTATTTGTAAAAAAACGATAGATGAAAATCTTATTTTATACTTTGATTTTGCATAAGATGGAATAAATGCTTGAGTAAAAGCTCCATCGGCAAAGATACTTCTAAATAAATTTGGAAATTTAAAAGCAATAAAAAATATATCAGAGTATATATTTGCACCTAAAATTGAAGCAGTCATTAAATCTCTTACAAAACCTGTAATTCTTGAAACTAAAATTCCACTACTATTTGTAAAAACTGATTTTATCAATTTATTTTTAGTACTCATTTTATCTCTTTATAATCATCAATTGAATGGAAAATAATCTGCATATTTCCCTTAAAAGATCCTAGTTGAGCATTTATTATTTCTATTGTAGTTCCATCTTTTGGTAATATTTTTTTATCTTTTGCAAAAAGTTTTATAGTCTTTCCTCCATTTATTTGAAGATTTCCTTTTGAGATAAAACCTTTTAAATTTGTAATTACTTCATTTTCATATTTAAAATCAAAAATATCTATCTTTGAACTATCTAAATATAGCCCTTTGTAGTTTTTATCTTCATTTTTTTCTTTTAAAATAGTAAATTTTTTTATCTCTTTTAATCCATAAAAGTTAAATAACTCATTTATTTGTAAATCATAAGAAAAGCCCAATTTTAAATTTTTCGCTCCTTCAAATAGATAAATTGCTCTATCATTTCTTTGTTTTATGATAGCTTTATCATCACTTTTGTATAAAACTACAACATCATTTACTATTTCATCTTTTGCTAGTTTTTCTTTTTCATACAAAGAAGATATCAAAACAGTTTTATTATCAACATTTTCTATCTTTTTAGATAAATTTGAATCATTTTTATTTAAACAAAATACTGCATAAATTGGAAGATGATCAGAAAAACCTTCGCCTTTATGAATTTTATTTCCAAAGCTATTTATCATTTCCCATCTATTTATATTTTTACCATCAAATAGATATTTTGGCTTAAATACTTCAAAAGAGTTTGAAATATAAGATAGCTTTTTATTGTCAAACAAAGCAGAATTTACAATAATATTATCAGGTGTATTGTTTTGATTTTTATATTTTGTAGAAAATCTCTCATTTGTGGAAAGTTCTAGCCAAAGATTGTAGTGAACTTTTTTATCTTGTTTTAAAATTTCATCTTTTGTGATAAATTTTTCATCAATTGTTGTATTTAAAATATTATTTATTCCAGTAATTCCATCTGTTTGGTTTAATCTTGGATTTTTCTTAAAAGTTTCAAACTCATTGTAATCAGAGTTTAAATCTCCTAAAATTATGTAATCATAATCATTTTCTAACTCTTTTAATCTGCTATTTAAAGTTTGAGCATATTTAACTCTATAAATTTCGCTTGATTTTTTTGATGGCCAATGGTTGTTGAAAATTTTAAAATCAACATTTTCATATGTAAAAGTTGCTTCAATTATTGGTCTATAACTTTCTTGAGATAAGTTTGCATTTAAAATTTTTGAATTTTTTATAGGAATTTTAGATAAAAAACCAAGTCCAACAGCACTTGATGGATACTTTGAAAAAGTGTAGTAGCTATATTGTGGAAGTTTTTGCTTTAAAAGTTTTATTAAATTCTCATTTTCTATCTCTTGTAAAGCTATAATATCAGCATCTAAATCATTCAAAACTTTTATAATATTTTTTAATTTTGCATCAAAAGTTCTTTGATTCCATAGGTATTTATTATTTGGAATATATTCATCATACTCTGTTTTGTCATTTGTCAAATCAAAAAAGTTCTCAGGGTTATAAGTTGCTATTTTTATATTTTGTGAAAAAAGTAAAATAGGAAAAAGAGATAAAATTATAAAAAATTTGAACATATGTCTCCCTTTGTGATTTCTTGTAATACTAGCGTATTTATAATTAAATCAAAAAAGAAGATAATTATTATCTATAAAAAATATTTATGATATAATAAAGAAAAAGTTTAGTTTATACTAATGTTAAAACAAATATTAGTATTATTTGGTTTTTAAAGGGACAAAGGAAAGATTTATGACAAATTATGCAAATTTATTAAAAGAGTATGATTTAAAAGTTACTCCACAAAGAGTTGCTATAGTTGATGAACTTTATATGAATGGACACATGAATATTGATGAGTTATATAAAAAACTTTTAGATAGATTTCCATCTGTATCATTAGCTACAATTTATAAAAATGTAAACTCTATGTTGGAAAAAACTTTTTTATCAGAAGTTAAAATTCCAAACGCTAAGTCAGTTTATGAATTAGTAAAGACAGAGCATGGACACTTAGTGTGTAAAGAGTGTGGCTTTATTGAAGATATAATTCTTGAGGCAACAGATGTTTTAGAACAAGTTTCAAAAATAAGCAGTTTTAAAGTAGAAAATACAGATATTGTTTTAAGTGGAACTTGTCAAAAATGTTGTAAATAATTAGCTTTTGCTAATTATTTATTTTAAGAGTTTCTTACAATCAAACTAGAAGGAAGATTGAACTTTTTGATTAGTTCTTCTTCTTTCTCTCTATGTTCTCCATTATCAATTTCATGATCAAATCCAAGTAGATGTAAAAGTCCGTGAATAAATAATAATTTCAACTCATTGTCATTACTGTGATTATACTCTTTTGCTTTTTCAAGTACAAAATCTTTTGAAATAATAATTGTTCCAAGTGGTAAATGAGCAAAATCTCCATCAAATGGAAAACTTAATACATCTGTTGCTTCATCTTTTTGTCTATATTCAAAGTTTATCTCTTTTATCGTTGAATTATCTACAATAATAAGTTCTATTTCTCTTTTTGTAATACTAGTTGCTATATCTTCAAGTCCAGCTATTTCTACATTTAAATCGGTTTGGTTTTCAAAATCTATCATTTTTAGCCTATATTAATAATTTTTGAATAGTATATAATTTTTAAAATAAATCTAAGGAGAAGAGATGAGTTTAGAAATAGGAAAAAAGGCATCAATAGATTATAAAGTAGAAAAAAAAGATTTAGCTTCAAATTTAAATATATCTTTAGATGATGATTTTCCAGATGTTTTTGCAACAGCTAGAATGATTGCTTTAATGGAGTGTAGCGCTGCAAAGCTTATGTTACCACTTTTAAAAGATGATGAACAAAGTGTGGGTGTAAATGTAAATATTACTCATATGGCAGCTACTTTGGAAAATGATGTTGCTATTTCTACGGCAACATTTGTTGGAATGGAAGGTAAACTTTATAAATTTGAAATTGAAGTTGTTGATAGTGGTGGGGTTTGTGGAAGAGGAACTCATACAAGAGCTATAGTTTCAACTTCAAGACTTCTTGAAGGTGCAAAAAAAAGAGTTGAAAAAGCTCTAAATAACTAAGTAATAGAGCTTAAAAAAGCTCTATTACTTTTGATACTTCATCTACTGCAAAAGTTTTTATATCCAGTTTTAGATTTGGTTTTTGAGCAATAATTGCTTTTTTAATACCTTGTGCTTGAGCCTCTTTTAATCTTAAATCAATTGAATAAACATCTTTTATTTCACCTGTTAAGCTAACTTCACCTATAAAAACAGACTCTTTTGATATTGGACGATTTCTAAATGAGCTAATAATTGCTGCAATTACTGCTAAATCAGCACTACTTTCTTTAATCTTTATTCCACCACTAATATTTACAAAAACATCGTAGTGATTAAAAGGTAAATCCAATTTTTTCTCCAAAAGTGCTAAGAGCATAGTAAGCCTATTTGTATCAAAACCAGTTGCACTTCTTTTAGGATTTGGAAAAGTTGTTTCACAAACCAAAGCTTGAACTTCAAGAATAATAGCTCTACTTCCTTCCATAGATACAGTTAAACTAGAACCACTTTGAGCTTTATTTTTATCAAAAAATTTTGAAGCAATATCTTTTGCACTAATAAGTCCCTCTGCTGTCATCTCAAAAATACCAATTTCACTAGTACTTCCAAATCTATTTTTAAATCCTCGAAGCATTCTTAGCTCTTTACTTGATTCTCCTTCAAAATATAAAACTGTATCAACCATATGTTCTAAAACTCTAGGACCTGCAATACTTCCATCTTTTGTAATATGCCCAATAATAAACATAGCTATGTTTGATTCTTTTGCTTTACGCATTAATTCAAATGTAATCTCTCGAACTTGTGAAACACTTCCTGGAGCCGAATTTAGATGACTTGAATATATTGTTTGAATTGAGTCAATTATACAAGCTTCATAATCTTCTCTTAAAAGTTCATCCATTATCTCTTCAAGTTTTATCTCACTTAAAAGATATAAGCTATCGTGGTTTGCATCAAGTCTATTTGCTCTTAGTTTTATTTGACCAGCACTCTCTTCACCAGATACATAAAGCACTTTTTTACCCGATTTTGCAATACTTCCAGCAACTTTTAGCAAAAGTGTAGATTTTCCAACTCCTGGACTTCCACCAATTAAAGTTAAACTTCCAGGAACTATTCCTCCTCCTAAAACTAAGTCAAATTCATAGTTAAAAGATGAAAATCTTGTAACATCATCTTGCAAAATTTCTGTAATAGGTCTTGCTTTTGATGATGAGTTTGAAGCTGTAATAGTCTGTTTTAAAACTTCTTGTTGCTCTGTACTTAGCTCTAAAAAACTATCCCAAGAGTCACAATTTGGACATTTTCCTAACCATTTTGATGATTGTTCTCCACAATGTTGGCACTCAAAAAGAGTGTTTTTCTTTTTTGCCATTTTTTGCCTTTTTTAAATTATGTTAAGATTTTATCAAAATAAAATTGATATATTTAAAAATATTGCAAAATGCAATATATTAAAGGATTTTTAGATGATTATTTATATCCATGGTTTTGCAAGTAGTGGTTTAGGAGATAAACCAAAAATTTTTAAGAAGTATTTTAAAAATGGGATAATTACTCCTAGTTTATCAACAATTCCCTTTTTAGCAATTCATACTTTAGAAGACTTAATAGAAGTTTTTTTGGCAAAAGGTGAAAAAGTCTCTTTAGTAGGTTCTTCTTTGGGTGGTTTTTATAGTTTATATTTAGCAAATAAATATAAGCTAAATGCAGTTTTAATAAATCCTGCTTTAAATCCCAAAAAAACTTTGAGTAAATTTTATAGTTTTGGCTTGGTTAAAAACTATTTTGATAATTCGAATTTTGAAATCACACAAGAACAGCTAAAAAGTTTAGAAAATTTTCAAGTATCACTTATACAAAATCCTAAAAATATTATGGCTTTGATTCAAAAAGGTGATGAAATAATTGATTATAAAGAGAGTCTTGAAATTTTAAAAGATTGTGAGATAATTGTAGAAGAGGGTGGAAATCATAGTTTTGAAAATATAGAAAAATATTTAAATAAAATAAATAATTTTTTCAAATAGAACAATATTTATATAACATTTTGTAAAATTATGGTAATATAAAAATAACTTTAAGCTTATTTTTATAATTGGAGAATTTTATGAGTAGTTTTAGAGTCCAAAATGCAAGATTTCGTATCTTAAAAGGCGGAAAAATTGGTCTTTGTCTTAGTATTGCTCTTCTTTCTTCAATAATCTCTCCAATAAGCTTATATTCTACTGATTACTTTACTGGTGTTAAAAGTACGATTCCTTCTACTGTTACTTACACTCAAGGGTCGTATACTATAACCATAGAGCAAGCTCCAAATAGTGGGATTTTAACCGATACAAGAGCTGAGACAACGAGGGATAATATAGTTTTTAAACCTACTTCTTGGGCTAATAGTTCATACACAAATCCAAATTTTGCTGCTTCAGAGAGTAACCCGTATGCCCCAGATAGATTTTTAGTAGGAAAAATTTCTACTCCTTTAACACTCTCTTTAACTTTTGTTTCCAATGCTAACGCAAATGATATTTCAAAAAATAGTACAACTTTTTATGAAGCGAATCCTCCATCAAATGGATATGTAACTGCAGCTAGTCCATCGAGTACACTAAATTTAGTAAGTAGTACTTCTACAAACTATACAGCAAATATTATTATGAATGGAAACAACACAGTTGCTGGAATAACTAATCTTGGGACTGATGGGAATATAAATGTACTTGGAAATAATGTAGAATTTCAAGGAGATGTAACTGCAGGAAGTATGAATGTAGAATCAACAGGAGATGTAAGTATAAAAAAAGATCTTACAGCAAATGTAATAGCTTCAACTTCAAATGCAGGAACACTAAATATAGATGGAACAGTGAATCAAACTGTTACTGGAGATATAGGAAATATTGCTAATTTAAATATCAACAATTCAGCTGAAACAACAGTAATTGGAGATATAGACTCAAGAAATACAGATATAAAAAATAATTCAACTCTAAGTATTTCAAATGGAAAAATAATAAAATCAACAATTTCAAGTAGTGATAAAACAGGAAATTTGAAACTTTTAGGAGATGGAATTGTAAATGGGGATGTTGGAGATAGTGTAAATAGTTTAAATAGTGTAATTGTAGGAGCAAATGGTACAACGTCAACTTTTAGTGGTGATATTTATGCAAAAGATACAAATATAGTTGGAAATGGAACAGTAAATTTAAATCAAGATTTAGTAGGAACAAATTTAACTTTCAGTGCAAACGGGATTGTAAACTCTATTGGAGATATAACTTCAAATGTAAATGGAACAACGGCTAATAGCGGAACATTAAATATGAATGGAGCAAATCAGCTAGTAACTGGAGATATTGGAAATACAAATTCACTACAAAACTTTAATGTAACAAATGGAACAACAACACTAGATAGAAATTTAACTGCCACAAATACAAATATTTCAAATTGAGCGACTTTAAATTCACTAGGAGATATAACTTCAAATGTAAATGGAACAACGGCTAATAGCGGAACATTAAATA
>CAYLKG010000082.1:7814-7996 GCA_964384195.1 uncultured Aliarcobacter sp.
TAGTAACTGGAGATATTGGAAATACAAATTCACTACAAAACTTTAATGTAACAAACGGCTCAACAACATTAACTGGAAATGTAACTGCCACAAATACAAATATAAATAATAATTCAACTTTAGCTTTAAACCCAAATCCTGACATAAAAATAGAGCCTATAAAAGTTACATAAAATTAGTTC
>CAYLKG010000083.1:0-7922 GCA_964384195.1 uncultured Aliarcobacter sp.
CTAAGAGAATAAAACTTTACAAAAAATTGTTCAATTTTCTTGGGGTATTATAATTAGCATGTCGGAAAGTGTTGACCTTGCATTTATATATTCACCAATTTCAATTTCAGGGACATAACCTAAGTCTTTGGCTATTAAGAAAATAGATAGTACTTCAATACATTCAGATTCAAGTTTACAGAAACTTAGTGCTTCTGTAATCTTACTTTCAACAAGAGAAGGTAATTGCATTAATAATTCAGCTAATTGTTGAATTACCCAAACTTTCACTGTAGGTATGGGCCATTTTAGCCTTGAAATTAGCATATTAAGGAAAACTTCTTCAATATTTTCTTTATCCTCCCAATCCCAATTAGGCTCCTCCAAAATAAGATTTTTTGTATCATCTTCAAGAGATTTTACTATAGATTCAGTAAGACTAAGTGCTTCTTCTTTTTTATTGGATTTAACTAACAAATATACTAAATCATCATTCGGTATGATTAAACTTCCAGGGTCTTCAATCCATTTATCAATATGGATTGTCGTCTTGGCAATGAATTCATTGACTTTATTTTTATAAAAAGTACCAACATGGTTTAATCTCTCAAGTGTGCTTTCAGCTCCATAGTAATTACTCCATCCTCTCATATAGATATGTGCTGAGACTAAGTATTGAAAAGCTTCTCTTTTCCCTTTGAATTTCTTTATACTATGAAACAAACAATCATATAGAATAGGGTTCTTATAAAACTTATCTTCAAGACTTGATAAATATTCTGGAAGTATAGTAATAAGTGCTTGTTCTTCTCCATTTTCTACCCAATGGTTATACCATTCAAGCCAAAAGTCTTTTAATCCAAATAATCCTTGTGTGGCCTTGTCCAGTTCATAAATCTTATCTGGGGGATATGCAGAAATATCTATATCTTTTTCTGGATTGGGAATACGGGAAGATTCTAATACATCCGTTGGCTCTTCGGCTACATCATAATTTAATAAAGTACTAAGCTCTTCAACAATTTGAGTAGCTTTTGTATTGGATTCTTTTGCTTTTGAAACAATTATGTCAATTACATCTTCTTCTAATCCTGTAAGACACAAGGCTTTTTCTGAAATTGAATTAAAATCACTTTCTTCTAATAACCCTTTTAAAGTTGAGTCCGCGTTAGACCATTCTCCATCAAGTATTTCTTGATTATATTTAGATGATAATGTTCCAGGTGATAATTTTGCCAGTAGCCTATTCATTTCATTTAAAGCATGTCCTGTCTCATCTCCATCTGTAAAATTTAAAATATTATAGACAATCGGAGAAATTCTTTTAAGAAAGTTTAGTGCTTCGGTAGGATAGTCATCAGATATATAATCTATTGAATCCAAGACATGAAAAATTGTTATGTCTTTATGATGTCCATATCCAATAGTATATTCCCAAGATAGTTTTAAACACTTTTTAAATTGTTCTTCATTGTTATGCCTAAAAGCAATACTTGCTAATTCAAGGTTGGCATTTGAACGTTCTATAGTCTCTTCTAATTCAGATGATTGCTTATTTAATTCTTCTTCGATTAATAATTCAGCTGCATCATCTGAAAGTACATTTAATATCAGGTCTTTATACCAAAGTCTTAACCAATCAGATAAATATATTTTTGAATCAATAACTTCTTTAAAAGTATCTATCTCAATAATGTTTTCTTTTGCTAATAGATGTAGGTCTGCAGAAATTTTTAACCACTCACGCTTGAATGAAATTTGCATTCTTCTTTCTCTATACTGTGTATCTTCAGGAAATGATATTGTCTCAAGTAGCATACTACAAGTATAAAAATTTAAATTGTTTTCTAATAATAAGTAGTCAACGACATCACTTGCAAATCTTGTAAGCGTATTAAGATAAAAAGAGATATCAATTCTTTCTGTTTTATCTTCTGCTTGAAAACTTAGCCAAGAAAAATCACCTGTTGCTTTTAATTTTATTTCTATTGCATCAAAAAACCATTCATGATAATTAATCGAATCAGATAATTTATAAAGAGAATTATCAGGATAAAAAGGTCCTTCACCTACATAAGTTTTTAGATTACTTTTTCTAATTAGCTTTAAAACCTGACTAATTGAAAGATTATGTCCTAACTCAAATTCTTTCCAAGAAAAAACATCAAAACCTTCAACAATACTCATCCTAATAAGAGATAACTCAAATTGATTAGCTATTTGGTATTCTGAAATATTATCAAAAGCTTTTATTAAAAGACCTACATCAAGTTTTTTAATACATGCATCTAAAAAATATCTAATATTTTCTTCTTTCCAAGTAATAAATTTATTTTCATTGAATAACTTATTATAGTTTATAGAATCCGAAAGAACTCCTGCTTCAATAATAATTTTTTGAGTATCATCATCTCTATTGTTTTTATTTAATGTATCTTGGGATTTATATACAGTAATTGCGTAATCTGCAATGAGTTTTGCATTATCTTTATCTCCTCTATTCCATAATGCAATTGATAATATTGCTAAATCTTTGGGTGTATAGTTTTGATATTGTGTTAGTTCTGTGTCAATTAATGATTGTGGAGAATTATAAAAAGAGAAAACTTTTAAAAGAGGAAAATCCCAAGTTTGAAATTGAGGACCATTAATTAACCTTGTTTTTAATGCTCTATGGGTATAAGATTCATGAAAATTTAATTCGTTGAACGATAATGTTTCAGCTTCTTTAAATAAGGGAATAATTAGTTCAGTATCATACCCCTCAGTTAATCTTTCAACAACCCATTCTC
Source organism: uncultured Aliarcobacter sp. (assembly GCA_964384195.1). Lineage (GTDB taxonomy): Bacteria > Campylobacterota > Campylobacteria > Campylobacterales > Arcobacteraceae > Aliarcobacter. Next base: position 2,772 of record CAYLKG010000083.1, read on the forward strand.
TTGTTATCCCTTCTCTTAATGGTTGACTGTTACCACTTTGTGATTTACATAACCATTTATAAGTTTGATTTAAATATTCAGAAGCATCTTCTTCAAGCCAAATACATACTTTTTCAATTAATGCTGAAACTCTCTCGTTGTGTTCCTCTTGTTTCTTCACAAAAACTATAAGACTTTCGTGAAATGGTCTAACACCAGATCTACCTTGATATAGAAGATGTAATACTGATTTTAAACTTGGTTCATTTTCACTGTCTCCAAGAATAGTTGGGAATGCATCTCTTGGCCATATAAATGAAAATTCACTGCATAAATGAAGTATATCTCTTTGTTTGTGATTTAAACTTTGCCACAATGTTTTATAATAACTTTCAATATCAGTATTATCACAAGGGGGCAATTCTTTAATTCTCCATGTAGATATGGGGGCTCCACTTAAAGAAAGAAATTCACAAGAATAAATCACATGAAGAGGGTATCCAGAAGTTATTTCTAACAAATCTTTTGAAATTTTTGCAAGTTCTTCTTCTCTCATGTCTTCATGTACATTTAAAAAAAGTTTATCTGCATCAATTTGATAATTTAGGTATTCAAGAATTGAATTCCCTGACATAAAAGGTAAATAAAACCATTCCTTTTTTGGAGAATAGTGAAGAAGAGTTTTAGGAAGTTGATTATCATCAATTGGTTGTGTACCAACTATTAATATCAAGTTTTCACAAACGGGAAGGAGTTCTTTAAAAATGGATTCAAGTGGCTTAATGTCATTTTGGTTATCACGCCAAACATGATCCAATCCATCAATTATTAAAATGAAAGGTTTTCCTTCATTTTTATAGTATTTAGCACATTCTTCTAATGTACTACTTAAATTTTCTGGTTCTGTTGAAGGTAACTCAATGACTTTATATTTACTTTCAATTTGAGAAAACAATGATTCAGCAATAGTTCCAAAATTTAATCTATCTTGAGTTTTATCTTGCATTGATAAAAAATAGTGATGACGAATTACTGGAAAACTATTTTTTTCTAATTCTTGATACAAATAGCTTAAATAAGTGCTTTTACCTTTTCCTGGTTCACCAGTAATTGAAATTACTTCACCTACCGAAGTTGTAATCCTTTTAAAAATTGAATCATGAAACTCTTTATTTGGGAGGCAATAATTATTTGGAATAAGGAAGGATTGAAGAATCGGTTTTGGTCTTATTATAGAAAGTACTTCACGAATATGATGAAGCTTTATCCATCCACCTTCACTTGGATAGTCTCTAAACTTTGCCCAGTCTCTAGCAATATCTTTTAATCTATATATTCCCTCATCATTTGAATGCTTTGTTAACTCTTCTTTTATTTCATTTTGTAATGATGTATAACTTTTTTGACTATCCTTCACTTGTAAGATTTTAAAAAAATCACGGGCTTCTTGTTCCGACCCCAACTGTTCATTTATTAATGCTTTTGCCTCTGAAGTAATAAGGTCATAATTAAATTTTTCTTTAATTAGACAAGCTTCAATTTCACGATCTGGAATTTTGTTTGTAAGAAGAATTATGTTTCCTAGTTCATCATCATCAATTAATTGAACTGCATCATAAATTTTCTTTAGAATAGATCTTGAACGATCTGTTTTACCTGTGACTTTTAATAACCAAGTCCAACTAAAAGCATTTTCTATTTTATACTCAGATGGTGTAAATTTTACTTGAATATAATCTATCTTTCCATCATTACGTTTCAATACAATATCATCAATTCCTTGCGGAGTATCTTCTTGATCTGATTCAAAGCATATACATTCATATTCAGTTGGATTATTTAGCCAGGTTGCAAGCTTTAGCACACCAAAAAGTGTTTGATATTCATATCCAGTGTATGTTATTGCACTATTTTTTACTCTCAAATTTCATCTCTTTTGTATTTACTTGAATTATTGAAAAGAATTTTATGTCTAATTAGTATTTACAAAATTATATCTAACAAAAGTTCTAATTATAATAATATCGATAAAAAATTACTACAAAGATGAGTTATAAAAACAAGTTCCACAACCTGTACCTTTTGGAGTATGTTCAAAAATCTAATTCTTTTTGGAAAAAGCTTTCCCTTCATAAAAACTACTCTAAATATAAGAGATTTAGGAAATTAACGACTAAAGTAAGTAGAGGTGGTACTCTTGTGATTGTTCACATCACTTCTAAATTTGTTTAAAATGATAGCTAAAATTATCTTTTCAGCTCGTGGGGTACCTTGTTCTCACTTCTCTGTTTTGTTATCTTTCATCTTTTTTGTATCTACAAAGCTTCATATTTAAATCAAGTGTTTTTAATTTAATATCAAATAAATATCCATTATTTTGATTATCTAATGCAATATGTCTAAATACTTTTTTCTTTCCCGTATTATTTGATTTACTAATAATATCATTAGGGAACTGACTATCTACTAATTCATAAACATTATAATCTTGTGTAGAAATTATAGGTTCTGCTTTTACTCTACAATGAAAATTGTGAAAATATTCAGACTGAATAGTTGCATACATATTGAATCCTTTTGTAATTTAATTTTAAGATAACGTTTAAAATGAGCAAATAAATTACCCACAGGGTAATTTATTTGCTCCACTGATTTGTTAACTATACTATATTTTGTCAAGATCTAGTCTCAAGGCATTCATCAATTTTTCTTTTGTTTCTAAGATATTATGCTGATTATTATCTGATTTTGAAAGTAATTCTTCGGGTACACTTGGAGAAAACTTGAAATTATTACTACCAATATAATTGAGAACATCCTCAAGATGCTTTTTAGAATATTTGATATCAAAAACTAGTTTTTCCAATAGAGTAATAATTTCAGCATTAGCAGAAAGCTTTAAACTATTTAACTGTGAGAAAAGTTCTGCTTCTTGCTTTTGAATTTTAGCAATTGCTTTTTGAGCCTTTTCATTGAATTCAAGTGTTAACTTTTCTGGAGATGAACTTGAGACTCCATTACGTGAAGCAAAATATGAAAGCATAATTTGACTAAACTCTTCAGTTAAAACTCGAAGTAAACATCCATTGTAACTATCTATTTTTTCCATGAATTGATAATATTGAGTTTTTTTACTTTCATATTGGTATTTTCTTTTTTCAATATCTAATGAATGAAATTTTTTTAAGTCTTCAATTTCTTTTTGGTATTTTGATATGACTTTTTGTTTTTCATCTTCAATCTTAGCTACATCTTCTCTTAATGCTTTTACTTTCCCTTTTTCTTTTGTGTAGGCAGTAAGATACATAGTTAAAATACCAAATAAAAAACTTAGTAATAATGATATGAAATTCAATTTTATCTCCCATAGGTTTTATATAGTTAACTATTTATTGAACATACATTATATACAAGATAGACTGAAAATCAACAAATAGCATACATAAAAAATGTTGTATATTAAAATAGCGACAAATACTTTAAATAAGGTCTTTTTTAACATTTAGTTATAAAAAATATTGTAAATTGACATTTTTTTTGAATTGATTTTAATCTTTTGATATGATTTTGATGTATATTTAATATCGACATTTAGACGATAATAGTACATAATGTATATATATTAAGGTGATATCGTAATAAACCTGCAAAATGTTAAATATATTATGAGGAGTAATGTGTACAGAAAATTGCTACAAAGATGAGTTATAAAACAAGTTCCACAACCTGTACCTTGTTGAACATGCTCCAAATTTCAACTCTATGTGGAACAGTCTTTCTGTTACTAGAATCTGTTTCAAAAGTAAGAGGTTTAGTAACTTAGGTAATATTATATATTTAAGTATAGTTTTTTATCTTTCAAATTTATATTTGAAAGATTCCTTATCAAATTTCCTAACATCACCTTTTTCTTGTAATTGATTTGCTATGTATCTAGGATAATTTGTAATAATATCTTCTAATAAAAAATTATAAGATTTATTCCAATACTCTTTATTTAAGTCAAAAGGTTTAAATGAAAACTTTTGTTTGTCTTTATTTTCAAATTTTAGAATCTTATTTCCAATATTTTTGTCTGTCTTCACCGCATCTAATTTAAATATTTTATACAAATCATCAAAAATAATTTCTGATTTATCTAGAAATTCATCTTTTTTAATTTTTAAATCTAATACACTGTCATACATATATCTAGAAGTAGTTATATTTAGAAAGCAAAACTTATTATTGTTAGAATTTATTCCTCGTTTGTCTGGAGTTATAACTCTATCCCGTAAGCTTTTAATTGTATATTCATTTTTATATTCATCAAACACAATTTCAATGCCGTAATAGTATTTATCATGTTTAAATAGATTAACTTTCTTTTTAACTTGTAAGCTATTTGTTTTTGAATGAAATCCAAAATATATTTCTCTAGGAATATAAAAATATTCATCGTATGTTGGTTTTAGGTTATTAGAAATATAACTACATAGTTCTTGATCTTTAATGCTCCAGGTTGTTTCTTCAATATATTTAACACTTTCATGAGGCTCAAAACAAATTGCTAAATAAATCTTATCGCTACCACATAAAGATTGAATTATTTCTATATCAATAGGCTTTACTGCTATAGGTAAACCCATTAAATTTGCTAAAATATAGTTATTATCACTTGTATATTCATTAACATATGTATTATCTTCACTTTTGTATTTTTCAAGAATAAAACTAAAAATATCTACTTTATGTTTTTTCAAGTCCTCAATAAATTGATAAAAAGCTCCGAAAACATCATTGAATTTATCATTCTTAGCTTTTTCATGAACTAAATTTTCTTTTTTCTCTTTTTCTTTACTCACAGTAGCTCTTTCTTCTCTCAATCTTTTTTCTTCAATATCTGTTTTAAGATTATCTAAATACATTTAATAGCCTTTTTAATTTAATTTTGTTTCTTTTGAAATTCTGTTTAAAAATTAAGATTCTAAAACAGTTTATTTATTATATGGTTTTAATTAAATCCTCTATTTCGACAACCAAATAATACAATATTTATATTGGTAAAAAAATAGTTTTGTAAAGAAAATAGCAAAATATGTTATTTTGTTAAAAAATTGTTCTTTTGGAAAATAGATATTACTTTACAATCATTCTAATATATGAGATAAATAGTAAGTTCAATACAAAGGA
>CAYLKG010000084.1:0-7451 GCA_964384195.1 uncultured Aliarcobacter sp.
GTAATTGATTATAAATTGAAACAGGGTGAAACATTTGAAAATCTTAAAATAGACAAATATTATAACGATAATTTTTCAGAAGTTCTAGATGAATATTTACAAGATGAAGATATTTTGGATTTAAGAGCAGGATTTTATGAGAAGTTTTATACTATTAAAAAACCTCATTACTCTATGAAATTTGTAAAAGATGGAAAAGTTGTAAGCCACTTTGCAAAAGCATATAGAGGAGAAATTTTAAAGTTAGTTGCTCAAAATAAAATAAAAACTTTTGAAGAACTTTTGGCTCTTGAAATACCAAATCTAGGTATTATTGAAATAAAAGAACAAAAACTAAAAAAAGAGATAGTTTTTTCTATAGGATAAAAAATGAATAACGTTACATTTACTGGGTTGGTTTTGGATAAAAAAGGATTTGCAAAAGAGATTAGTTTTGATGAAATTGAAAATTATAATAGTCGTGATGATCTTTTATGGTTGCATTTTAACTATACAAAAAGTGAAGTAAAAGAGTGGATAAGAACAAAAAGTGGAATAGATAATATTGCTGTTGATGCACTTTTAGCTGATGAAACAAGACCTAGAACAATAGTTTTAGGGGATAATTTATTGCTTGCTTTAAGAGGAGTAAATTTAGACCCAAATTCTAAGCCTGAGGATATGAAATCTATTAGATTATATATTTCTGATAATCTTATATTAAGTACAAGCAGAAGAACAATTTTATCCGTTGTCGAAATGACAGAAGAGCTAAAAAAAGGGATTGGAGTAAAAAGTGCATCTGAATTTTTGATTGAACTTACTTATAAAATGACTGATAGAATAGATACTGTAATTGATAAAATTCATGATAGAAGCGAACGTTTAGAAGATAATATATTAGAATCAAAATTAAAAAATCAAAGATCAGATATTTTAAATATTAGAAGAGAGATAATTATTTTAAAAAGATATTTAACTCCACAAAAAGAGGCTTTAGTTAAATTATACAATGAAAAGATTTCTTGGCTAAATGAGTATCAAAAGATTGAATTAAGAGAAACTAATGACCAACTAATAAGGCATATAGAGGAACTTGATACTATTAGAGATAAGATAATATTAATACAAGATGAATTGGTTAATAATCTAAGTCAGGAATTAAATAGTAAAATGTATATTATGGCAATAATTTCAGCAATTTTCTTACCTCTTACATTTTTAACAGGACTTTTAGGAATAAATGTTGGTGGAATTCCAGGGGCAGAAAATGAAAATGCCTTTTATATTTTTACGATAATTTTACTTTTTGTAGTTGCATTTCAGTTTTACATATTTAAAAAAAGTAAGTGGATCTGAATTTATATTTAGAAAAAAGCTATTTTTTGGTAAAAAACATAGCAATAAGAGCAAATAAAGCAAATATTGCGCTATATAAAAATAGATTTTCTCCATAGGTCTTACCAGCTACTAAAGCTCCCAAAAATCCTCCAAGCCCATAAGCAAAACCGTACATAAATTGCTGAGCTAGTTTTTTATTTTCATATAGACTATAAAGATACATAATTGAAGCCGTGTGAAAAAGTCCAAAAGAAAAGGCATGTAGGCTTTGAGTAAAGTATGCAATTTCAAGTGAATTTGGATAAAGATAAAGTAAAAACCATCTAAAAGATGTTATGGTTAGGCAAAGTTTTATTAAATTGTCTAAGTTCTTTTTTAAAATAGGACCTTGAAAATAGAGCATTAATATTTCACAGATAACACCAAAGGCCCATAAATAAGATGTAGTTTCAAGACTTATTCCATGGTCTGTTTCATATATTGTAAAAAAATTATAAAATCCACCAAAGCTAAATTGCATAAAAAATAGAGCTAGCCAAAAAGGAAAATATTTAAAAAATGAGAAAGTCGCATCATTTGTAGATTCCGCTTCTTGTTTTGCTTCATATTTTAGAAGTAGCAAAGAAAAAATTGCTGTTAAAACGATGACAATTAAATAAAAATGAATAGCAACAAAACTAGAACTCAAAAACTTTGCTAAAATAATTGCAATAGCCATGAATCCAATAGAGCCAAATAATCTTGATTTTCCATACTTTTCTTTACCTAAATTTAATATAGCTATTACTTCTAAATATGGCAAAATAAGTGAAAGAGCAGCTGCTAAAATGGCATTATTGATTAAAAATAAATAGAAGTGCTCTAGCGTTAGATAAAAACAAAGAACTCCTAGTATCGAAGTTAAAAGTGCAACTATAAATACTGTATTATCGAGTTTTACATGCTTTAAAAATAAAAAAGGAACTGCAAATCTCATAAGTGGTGCAATTGCTAAAACGATACCAATATCAAAATATGAGTAGCCTATGTCATTTAAAACTTTTGGTAAAAAAATTACATAAATTCCAGTTGCTGCAAAATAGAAGAAATAAAAGGCAGATAGATTAAAAAATAGCATTTAAGAGTCTATAATTTTTGTATTTGAAACTATATCTTGAAATGTTTTTCGTTCTTTATTTATATAAGGAGTAAAAATAAAAAATATCGAAATAATAGAAGTTAAAGTAGCAAAATATCTAATAATTACTTGTAACACAGAAACTCTACTCAGAGTTTTGTTATCAACAAGTTTTAAATCATATGCTTTTAAGCCAGGTGTTTGACCATTCTTTAGCCAAAATATAGCAATTATTATAAAATGAATAGCGAAAATTATTCCCCAGCCAAGGCTTCTATTCTGTGCAAACTCTTGACCACTTCCCATAACAAGATATATAATAATATATAAAATTGGAGTGGTAATTAAAAAAGTGTCAGTTAAAAAAGCTTTAAACCTCGCAGATAATTTTGAAGTGATTAGTAATGAAGAGTTTGATAAAACAGTTTTAGAATTTTCAATATTCTCTTTAACTCTATTTTGTTTTACATCTCTCCATTTAGCCATTAGTTTCCTCTACTACCCGGTTTAATAGCTACACTTCCAGTTTTACACATAGGACAATCTTCAGGACTATACATCTCAAATGCAAAATCTTCTAGTGCAAAAAGTGGTTTATCAAGAGGAAGTTTACAGTTATCTTTTCTTTCTATGCTACTTCCAACTCTTTGGCAAAAACCTCTATTTGCTAAGGCAGCATAAGCAACAACTTCACCACCACCTTTTACAATTTCTCTTGCTGCTTCTAAAGCACTTCCGCCTGTTGTAATAATATCTTCACAAACTAGATATTTTTCACCAGCTTTTACTTCAAAACCTCTTCTAATTGTCATTTCACCTTCAGCTCTTTCAGCAAAGATAAATCTTACATCCAAAGCAGTTGCTAGAGCAAAACCAGCGATTAAACCACCAAGAGCAGGAGCACAAACAGCATCTACTTTAATTCCAGACTTTTTAATCTCAAGAGCTAAAGCTTCAGCTAAAAGTTTTGCAGTTTTTGGATCTTCAAGAACCTTAGCACTTTGTAAATAAAATGATGAGTGGTTTCCACTACTTAATTTAAAATGACCTTCAAGTAGGGCATTTGCATCTTTATATATTTGTTCTATATTCATATTTTTATACCGTTAGAATTTCTTTTTCTTTTGTTTTTAGAGTTTCATCAGCTTTTGCTACAAACCCATCAGTTATTTTTTGAATTTCATCTTGTGCTTTTTTGCTATCATCTTCAGTAATTTCTTTGTCTTTTAGCATATTTTTAATTTTTGTATTTGCATTTTGTCTAATATTTCTAATAGCAACTTTTGCATTATCAGTCATAACTTTAGCTTGTTTTGCTGTTTCTTGTCTTTGATCAACTGTCATTGGTGGGAAAAATAGTTTTATAACTTCACCATTATTATTTGGATTTACTCCAATATTTGCAGTTTGAATTGCTTTTTCAATAGTTCCTAAAAGATTTTTTTCCCAAGGACTAATTGTGATTGTTGTAGCATCAGTTGCTAAAACAGAACCAACTTGAGATAAATCAGTCATTGTTCCATAGTAATCAACCTTAATGTTATCTAAGATATTTACATTTACCTTACCAGTTCTCAAAGATTTATAGTCTCTTTTTAATGAATCAATAGATTTCTCCATTTGCTCTTTTGTTTGTGAATAAACTTCATTCAGCATAAAATTCTCCTTTATTTGATTAATAATTTATTGGAAATAGTATAGTAATCAGTGCTTATAGCAACTCTATTTCTAGCTAAATTTAATTTCTTGTTTAATTGAATTTCAATTATACCATTATTTACTTTTACATCTTGCCAACCATAAGTTGATACAAAAACTTTTGCTTTTTCAATGCTTGGATCAACTTTTGCTTTTACGGTTTTTAAAATACCATCTTTTGGATAATCTTTGGGTTCAATCCATTCAACTTCTAAAGTTTTATATTTGATTTTCTCTTTCATATTTGCATTCTCAACTAAAGCAATTCTGTTTATATTAAAAATATCACTTTTTGAATTTACCGAGCCATTATTTTGATTTAAAATTGAATCAAATCCAAATTTTAATATCTCATTTTTTACTCTATCATCATACTCACCAAAAGGATAAGAGTAGATTTTTGCCTTATATTCCATGTTTTTTTCAAAAATATCGATTGCTTTTTGTGTATCTTTAGCAATATCTTCATTTGAAAGTTTTATTAAAGATGGATGAGAATATGAGTGAAGTTCTACTTCCCCATACTTTTTAACCTCTTTTAACTCATCCCAAGTCATAAAATCACCATATCTATTCTCTGTCGCTTCAACATAAACAAAAAGAGTAAATGGGTAATTATACTCTTTGAAAAGTTTCAGACCATTTTGATAAAAACTTTTGTAAGTATCATCAATAGTTAGAGCTACCCAATTTGATGGAATATCTTCTTTATTTTTGAGTTTATTTAAAATTTTTTCCAAAGGTACAACTTCATAGTTATTTGTTTTGAAATATTCAAATTGAGCTTTTAGCTCTTTTGTACTTGTATTTGTATTTGTGCTTTGGTGTTTTGGGTCGTCAAATCTATGATAGATAAAAACCTTTGCATCACAAAATAGATACAAAGGTAAAAAACAAAGAAGTAGTAGATACTTCATATTTTATTGATTATTTGCTCTCAGGGGCTTTATTTTCAGTTGTAGGTGCAACTGGAGCCGTTGGTGCAGTTTGTACAGGAGCTATTGGATTAGCTGGTATTAAAGATTCTTGTTTTACTGAATCAATAGCACTCTTATTTCTTTCTTGATTATATGTGTAACCTAAGAAAAGTGTATTTAAAACAAAAACTAATCCTAAAATCATAGTTGCTTTTGTTAGAAAATTAGCTGGTCCTTTTGCACCGAAAAGCGATTCATTACTTCCACTATATGCACCAAGACCCATGCTTGAGCTTTTTTGAAGAAGCACTACGATTACAATAAGTACTGCTAAAACAAATTGAACTATTAAAAGTGTAGATGTCATTATCTATATTCCTTTTTTAAAAATGGTGCCTATTTTATCCAATGCTTATTAAAAACAAGCTAAAATAGAACTTAAAATTTTAGAGCAAAGAGATAAATGCAAGAGCGAAATCAATTTTCAAAATATGCAAATGAGTATAAATCGTATAATATTATTCAGCAAATTTGTGCAAAATCATTAATTAGAGAGTTGAAATCAAAACCAAAAAAGATTTTGGAATTAGGTTGTGGTAGTGGGCAGATATTTTCAAATATAAATTGGGAATTTGATAAATATTTAGCAATTGATGGTTCAAAACAGATGTGTGAACTTCATCCAAAAGCAAAAAATCTCGAAATAAAATGCCTAAATTTTGATAGTGCTGAGTTTTTTGAAGAAATAAAAAGAGATAATTTTGATATGGTTTTATCATCATCAGCACTACAGTGGTCAAAAGATTTAGATAAAATTATTTACAATTTATCAAATATAACAAAAGAGATAAATGCTGTATTGTTTACTTCAAATACTTTTAAAACTATACAAAATCTTACGAATACAAAATCACCAATTTTAGATGAAGAGAGTATAAAAAAAGCCTTTAGCAGATATTTTGAATGTGAATTTGAGACAATTTTATATAAATTAGAGTTTGATAACAAAAAAGATTTATTTGATTATATAAAAAAATCAGGTGTTAGTGGAAGCAGTGAACTATCCTATGAAAAAGCAAAAAAGTTGTATAAAGAGTATAATTTAAACTATTTAGAATTTGAAGTTATTTTTGTTAAAACTATCTCTAAATTATAGAGTTCATATCTTATATATTTGAAGTTTTCGCTATCTTTTATTGAATAAAGCTTTAGCAACTCTTCTAAAACTCTAGCACTTTCTTGTGCTCTTTTAAAATTTGCTATTAATATAGAGTTTAAATCATCTCTATTTTGTTCGCTTTTTATTGATTCTTTCAAAACGTCATTTTGTACATCTCTAGAAGATAAAATTTCATAAAAATTTTCAACTCTTGAAATGTGTCTAAGATTTTTTAATTTTGTTGAAAGTTCTTTATCATTGTAGATATATCTAAAAATATCCTCCACAACTCTAATCCCTTCTCTTAATCTGTTAAGGTTTGCATCTATTATTCTGTATGTATTATTTTGCATATTTATAAAAAAGAGGCTATTACTAGCCTCTTAAGATTTACTCATTATTCTTAGCAATACCAAGAATTTGTAAAAGTGAGATAAACAAGTTGAAGAAGTCTAAATATAAAGATAAAGCAGCTTCAACAGGTGAATCATAATTCCCTTTAATAATATTTTGTGTATCGTACAAAATAAATGCAGAGAATATTAAAGCTCCAGCACTTGCAATCATTAATTGCATCATTGAAGACTGAATAAAGATATTTGAAATACCAGCAACAATCATAATGATTAAGGCAATAAATAAAAATTTACCCATAGAACTAAAATCTCTTTTAGTTGTCATAGCAAACATAGAAATAGCTCCAAATGCAACTGAAGTCATTAAAAATGCTTGACCAACAATAGCAGCTCCATCAGCCATTGCAAATATTGATGATAATAATGGTGCAATTGTAAGACCTGTAATAAATGTAAATGCAAATAATACTGCTAGATTAACACCTGGAGTATGTTTTACTCTTGGAATTACAAACCAAATTAAAGCAATCTCTACTGCAAATAAAACCCACTTCATAGGTCCCATTAAAATATTAACCATCCCTAGCCCAATATATGAACCAGCAGTTGCGGCTAAAAGTGAACCAGCAAACAATTGATAAGTTGCTTTTAAAAAACTCATCATATATGCTTGAGATGATTCTTGTGAATATTGAGATGATTGATCTGTTAGATAATCTCTGTTATACATCTTCCCTTCCTTATATTAAATGTTTAAAACAAATTTTTACTTAATAAATTTTATTAAGTTAAGTATTATAGTATATAAATTTGGTAAATAAAAGGTAAATAGACAAACTTCCCAAATTTAAGCCACATTTAAGCCTAAACCCCTTGACAAAGCA
>CAYLKG010000085.1:0-7401 GCA_964384195.1 uncultured Aliarcobacter sp.
CCACAAAAAGTTGCAAATTTCTTTTTACATCCTAGTGTGAAATATGCTAGCTAATGAAATTAGCTCTGTTTATTGGGGGAGTAATAAGTAGAAGTTTTATTCATATTTATAACTTTTTCAACTTTGTCCGAAATCAAAATGGAAGACAGCATAAAAATTGCTAACATCGGTAAAACTAATATAAAAAAGATTTTATTTCTTAGTTTTAGATTTTTCATGATTTTTCCTAAAAATTATTTTTCAGTAATATAGTGTTTAAAGATTAAATTAAATTTATATAAAACCCCTTGTAATAAAATTGTAACTCAGTTGTAACCAGTATGTAACTAAATCGTTATTTTTTGTTATTTTATGCATAATTAGTAAATTTCTACTAATAAAATAAATTAATTACAATGTTAAGAAAATAAAGGCAAGAATTATGTTAAAAGAGTTCAAAAAATTCTTGATTCCGGGAAATGTTGTTGATATGGCAGTAGGTTTTATTTTTGGTGCAGCATTTGTAACTTTTATAAAATCACTTGTAACAAATGTTGCTATACCTCGAATTAGTCTTTTATTTGGCTAAGTTGATTTTTCAGCTATTCATAGCATTAGATGGAAACAGCTACGCAACTTTAGTTGAGCTAGAAAAAAGTGGGAGCTCCAGCACCAAAAACAAAAGTTTGTTCAGAGTGTGCAATGGAGATTCCTTTAGCTGCAAAAAAATATGGTCACTACGGAAACACAGCAGTATAAAATATAAGAAGTAAAATTAAATTTTACTTCTTATAAATCAACCATAGCTTTAAAAGTAACACCAACTCTTCCAATACTATCTATTTTTGTATGATTTCTTTCGTTTATTCTTCCATCTTCAATGTATTGAAAATTGATTTTCAAAATAACTGGTGTTGTATCACCTTCTACTTTATAAGTGTCATAATACTCGCAAAATAGTGCTGTTTGAGTTGTAGATACTATTGGGGGATAACTTTGCATCTCTTTTTTTACTTCAATTTCGAACTTTTCTACTTCGCTAACATCTTTTGGAAGTTGAGCTGCACATTTTTGAACAAGTTCAACATTATCTTTATTTGGAAAACAAATTGTTGCTTTTTTTGTTTTTAAAATATTTGCTAAAGTATCTTTTAAAGTTCCATCATCTTTTTTTCCAATAGCAACAATTACTAATGCAGGATTTGTAGAAATAGGAATAAAATATGAAAATGGTGCAGCATTTAAAACTCCATCATCATCTGTAACAATCCAAGCAATTGGTCTTGGAACTATACTTCCTGACATTATTTTATATCTATCTAAATCATTTATATCTTTGTAATCTAAAATCATCATCTTCCTTTTTTTATTTAAGAACTAAAATTTATTTTAATCTATTAATGCTTTTATCTTTGTATAGTAATAAGCAAAAAGTAAAAATGCAATACCTAGGCAAATTGTTATTGTTGTTGTCGTTGTAAAATTTGCCATAGTTCCAATAAATATTGTAATTACAACATTTGCAAGCATAAAAACCATATCATTATATGAAATAACTCTTCCAATGTACTTTTTTTCACATCTATTTTGTAACAAAGCATAAGTATATGACCATAAAAAAGCAGTACTAAATCCCACAAAAAATAGAGCTACCAAAGAAGCATAAAAATCTTTTTGAGCAAATGCCCAAATTATAATTGTAAGACCTTGAAAAACTAAAAGATATTGAAGATTATCTTTATTTATAAGTTTATTTAAAATCAATGGTCCAATAAAAAGTGCAACTGCTCGAACAGAGTTTGATAATCCAATAGCTAAAGGTACAGCTATAAATTCCTTATATTCATTTTTTGCCAAAATTGTAATAAGTGCATCATAACTTGTAAGTCCAACACTTGCGTGTAAAAAGATTAAATGTAAAATAATTTTATTCTTTTTAATATATCTTAAACCATCAAGCATAAGTTCCAAAATCTTCTCTTCAACTTTTTTGTATTCAAGATTTATTTTTATTTGTATAAAAACTAAAAATGCAATTATAAAAATAATAACATCTATTAAAATTGCTGTTTTTGCTCCATATAAATTTACTACAAATCCACTAATAGCCATACCAACAGCATAAGTAAATGACCAAATAATTGATTGAATTTCATTTGCTGTTTGAAGCTCTTTTCCACTAGAAAGTTTTGCTAAAAGTGACATTTCACTTGAAAAAAACATAGAAGCTGCACTCATTCTAATAAAAATAAAAATCAATAGCATCCACATATCGCTAGCGCTTGAAACAAGTAAAAAACATGCTGTCATAAGTAATTCTGTAAAAAGTAAAGATACCATCAAAGGTTTTATTTTCATTCTATCAATAATTGCTCCGCTAAAAGGGGCAATTATAATTGCAGGAATAAAGTGCATAGCTGTAACTATAGCAATAGCAAGTTCACTTGAGCCAAAATCAACAACCATTGTATAAATTGCAACAGTTGAAAACCATGCTCCAAAAGATGCTATAAAATTAACCAAAGATAATCCCATAATTGTTGGATTATCTCTTAAAAAAGAGTAATAATATTTCAAAAAAATCCTTTTATAATTGGTGAATTTGATAATAGTTTTTAAAAGTATAAAAGCTAAGATTTAGAACTCTAAAGTTCCCTCTATTGCAAAGTTTGCTTTAGAATCTAACTCAGCATGAGATAAAACAGGAATACTTAAACCAAATTTCTCATATATCTCTGAAATTCTTTTTCTTAATACTGGATCAACGACCATAGAAACTTTTGAGAAACCTTTTTTCTCAACTTCATCTAAAAGCTGTTTTGTTTTCGTTACAAGATTATTTATCTCTGAAATAGATAACATTAGTTGAGATACTCCATGGTGTTCTTGAAGCTTACTAATAAATTGCTGTTCTAATTCAGGCTTTATAGTTAAAATTCTTAAAACTCCATCCGTATCTTTAAATTTTTGAGTAATTAATCTGTAAAGTTTTGATCTAACATGTTCTAGTAATATCTCAGGAGCTTTTGTAAACTCTGCAATATCAGCAATTGCTTCAATTATTGTCAGCATATCAACAATTGGAATTTTTTCATGAAGCAAATCTTTACAAACTTTCAATAAACTTCCATAAGATGTAACTTTCATAGCCTCTTCTACAACTATTGGGAAATCTTTTTTCAATCTATCAACAATATCAACAATATCTTGTCTCGTAATAATATCTTCAGCATGTCTTCTGATAATTTCAGAAATATGAGTTGAGATAATTGAAGGAACATCTACAACCGTAAAACCTTTCATCAAAGCATCATCTTTTTGATCAGGATTTATCCAAATAGCATCAATATTGAATACAGGTTCTTTTACTTTTTGTCCTGGTAGGCTCTCACCAAATCCACCCATAGCAAGAAGTTTATCAACTTCTACTTTTCCCCTTGCTATAGGAATTCTTTTTAAATTAAATACATACTCGTTTGCTCCCAAAGTTGCATCATCTGAGATTCTAATTTGTGGAATAATAAACCCTAATTCACTAGCAATTGTTTTTCTAATTGCTTTAATTTTATCAAGAAGCTCTGAATTTCCTTGAACTAATTGTAAAAGTCTAATTCCAAGTTTTAGTTCAAGAACTTCAAGTCTCATAATATTTTCAATATTTTGGTTTTCATCAGGAACTGTTGCAGCTTTTTTCTTCTCTCTTAACTCTTCAGGTTTTCCACTCATTTTTGCTGTTGCATCTTTAGCTTTAAACAATCTTGTAATTGAGTTATCCTGACCTTTTTCAATCATTATAATTGTATATCCCATAGCCATCATCATGATACCCATAGTACTTAATATGCCTGTAGGAAAACCTGGTACAAAACCAAATAAGATTAAACCAATACCAACAAGAATTAAAGATTTGCTATCTTTAATAAGCTGATTAACAGATTTTGATGCAAATTTCTCATCATCTGTATTTGATCTTGTAATTATAATTGCTGTTGCAGTTGATGTTAAAAGAGCTGGAATTTGTGCAACTAAACCATCCCCAATAGTAAGAATTGTATAAATTTGTCCTGCTTCTTCTATTGGTAAATCATGTTGAAAAACACCAACTAAAAGCCCACCAACAATATTTACAAGCGTAATAATAATACCTGCAATTGCATCACCTTTTACAAATTTTGAAGATCTATCCATTGCTCCATAAAAGTTTGCTTCAGTAATAAGTGCTTTTCTTCTCTCTTGTGCTTCTTTATCATCAATAAAACCTGCATTTAAATCTGCATCAATAGCCATTTGTTTACCAGGCATAGAGTCAAGCGTAAATCTTGCAGTAACTTCAGCTACCCTTGTTGCACCTTTTGTAATAACCATAAAATTTATAAGTACTAAAATTATGAAAATTACAATTCCAATAACCATATTTCCACCAACAACAAATTCACCAAAAGCTGTAATAATAGTACTTACAGCTTCAGGTCCATTATGACCTTCTGCTAAAATGGATCTTGTTGTTGCAATACTTAATGCAAGTCTAAAAATAACCAATATCAAAAGCAAGGTTGGAAAAGTGGTTAAATCAGCTGGTTTTTGAATATATAAAGAGATTAAAAGAATTAAAAATGAAATGGCCAAAGAAAGTGATATAAAAAAGTCAATCGCCGTTTGGCTTAAAGGAACAATTATAATAGCAAGTATTGATAAAAAAAGCCCAACTGCTATTAAATCTCTAGAAAAAATGCTCCTAAAATTAAACTTCATAAATCACTTAAAACTTTGTTTTATTTCATAAAATTTACTAACGACAACTCATTAGTTCTTGAAACTGTTGAATACATTGCTGTATATGTCAGTTCCAAAGCTTTTAGCTTAATTGCAACCTCAGTTAAATCTGAAGATGCCAAAGTAGTCTCAAGTTTTCTATATTCTGCTAACTTTGATTCTATTGATTCTAAAGATGTTTCAAAAACTTTATTTTTAGCTCCTAAATCAGCGTGAGCAATAGTTAAATCTGTAAAAGACTTATCAACAGCCTCAAGTTGTTTTCCTAAATTTTCTCTAACTTTAGCTCTATCAATTTGATTACCAGAACCATCAACCATACTTAATGTATTTATAATATTATCCATTAAATCAAAAATGCTCGTTTTTGCTTCAAACTTTGTTCCAGCTACATTTGGTGTTGTAAAGCTATAAGTTCCTGTTAAAGGATCTAAGGCTAAACCATTTGATGCATAATTCATGAATTCATTAGTAGTATTTCCATCTAAATCATATTTTACAAGAGTTAAAGGATTTTTTGGAGCCGAAGGACTAACCGCATTATCCATATCAATCTTCAACTCATTTCCATCTTGATCTAAAATTCTATCTGTTGAACTAAATGTAAGAGTCTCATTTTTATATGCAACAGAATAGCTAAACATCATAGCATCAAAACCATTTACTCCTCTTTCTCTATAAGAGCCTTCTTCTACGGCTATTTTTCTGAGCTTATTATTACCCTCATATGTAATTGCACCTGTTGTTGGATTTTTAACAAAAGGCTTAACCGAAGAGTCACTTCCTGCAAATAAATACTCTCCTTCAACTTGTGTATTCGCAAGAGTAAATAAATTTTCTCTAGTTCCAGCTAATCCAACAGCTATGGATTTAAGATCTGTGTCCCCTACTGTATCAGTATTTGCTTTTATAAGTTCAGACTTTACATAAGTTAAAAGATTTTTAACCTCAGCAAGACTAGAATCTGCCATGTTATTTTGAACTTCTGTTCTTTCTACTAAAGTTTTTATTCCATCAAAAGTTCTTATTTTATCTTGTGCTGAAGTTATTCTTCCAAATAAAACTGAATCATCACTTCCATTTTCAAGTCTCTCTCCACCTAGTTGGAAGTTTAATTTTTGTTGAGTTCTGTCAAGATTATTTAATCTGTACATTGTTTGTTCAATTTGACTAATCATTCTAAAGCCTTTTTAAATCTAACTAGCATATCATCATAAGAGACTACTTCCTGAGAATCTTGTGTTAAAAAATCTCTAATTTTCTCTTTTTTAGACATCGCTGCATCTAACTCTAAGTCCATACCCGGTTTGTATGCACCAACTCTTACTAAAACTTCATTCTCTTTTATCAAAGATAATACTCTTTTTAACTTTAAAAAGTCATTATATTGCTCTTTTGTAACTACCTTGTCCATAACCCTAGAGGCCGATTTTAGTATATTTACAGGGGGATAAAAACCTTGCTCTGTTAAATCTCTCGTAAGAACTATATGCCCATCTAAAATTGACCTACTTTGATCTGCTATTGGATCATTCAAATCATCTCCATCTACTAAAACTGTAAAAAAAGCAGTAATAGAACCTAATTGATTATTTCCAGCTTTTTCCATTAGTTGTGGTAAAAGCGCAAAAACAGAAGGCTGATAGCCACGGCTAACTGGTGGTTCACCTGTACTTAGACCTATTTCTCTTTGAGCCATAGCAAATCTTGTAACACTGTCCATCATAAGAAGTACATCATGCCCTTTATCTCTGAAATATTCAGCTATACTCATAGCTGTAAAGGCACCATATTTACGCATTAAAGCTGATTCATCAGAAGTAGCAGTTACTAAAATAGTATTTTCTAAATTTCCACCAAGATTGTAATGAATAAACTCTGGAATTTCTCTTCCCCTTTCTCCAATTAATGCAACAACTTTTATTTGTGCTTCACAACCTTTTACAATCATTCCCATTAAAGTAGATTTTCCAACTCCACTTCCTGCAAAAATACCAACTTTTTGACCTTTTCCACATGTTAGCATTGAATCAATAGGTTTTACACCTGTTGCAAATTTTTTATCTATAATTCCTCTTTCAAGTGGAGGCATTGATAACTTATTTATAGAAGTGTATCCTTCAATATCTTTTATTTTTCCTTTATCATCAATAGGCTCTCCCAAAGCATTTACAACTCTTCCTAAAAGTACGTATCCACACTTTACAGTAAGTCCATCTCTTTGTAAGAAAATCTTATCATTTATTTTAAATCCATCAATAAAAGAAAAAGGCACAATAGTAAAAAATGCACCATCTATTGTAGTAACCATTCCTAAAACTGAATAAACCTTTTGAACAGATTCAATTCTTACAATATCTCCTACTGCTACTTCAAGACCGGTTCCTGTTAGTGTTATTGCAGAAATGTTTGTAATTTTCCCAAAAGGAATTGTAAGATTTGAAGGGTCAATTCTATTTAAGATATCGTCTATATTCATTTCATCTCATCACACATTTTTTTGTATAAACTATCTGTTGTATTTTGCACAGCCTTACATTTATCTAAATACTCTGTTTTTTTAGTTTTATTTCCCAAATTATCATATAAAGTTAATATCTTAACTTTCGCACGTTAAATTCATAAAAAATATATCTAAAACTCGTAAAA
>CAYLKG010000086.1:0-7220 GCA_964384195.1 uncultured Aliarcobacter sp.
ATTTATTATTATATAAATATGATTATTTAAGAATTTATAAAAAATTATGAATTGTTAATATATTATATCATTAGTAATATAAAATAGCATACATATAAAGTTTTATAGAAGATATAAAAATTAATTTAATCTTTATTTGTATATTATTTTATATATTTTTATATTTACATTTTATAAGCAATTTACTATTTAATTTTTATTTACTAGATTATTAACAAAATTATCTTATAATCTAACCTTTAATTTTAAAGGTGATTTATGAAAGATACTATCAAAATATTTAATGCAAAAGAAAATAATCTAAAAAATATAAATCTAGAGATCCCTAAAAATAAGCTAGTAGTATTTACTGGTCTAAGTGGTAGTGGAAAATCAACTCTAGCTTTTGATACACTTTATGCAGAAGGTCAAAGAAGATATATAGAATCCCTATCTTCATATGCTAGACAGTTTTTAGACAAAGTTGGAAAACCTGATGTTGAAAGAATTGAAGGACTAACTCCTGCTATTGCAATAGACCAAAAAACAACTTCAAAAAATCCAAGGTCAACTGTTGGGACAATTACTGAAGTATATGACTACTTTAGACTTCTATTTGCAAGAGTAGGAAAACAACACTGTCATCAATGCAATAAACCAATATCTCAAATGAGTGTATCGGATATAATTAATCAGGTTTTATCTTTACCAAATGAATCAAAACTTGTAATCCTATCTCCTTTAATAAATCGTAAAAAAGGTAGTTTTAATGATCTTTTAGAAGGTCTTAGAGCAAAAGGTTATGTAAGAGCTATGATTGATGGTGTAATGGTAAGACTTGATGAGGATATAGAATTATCCAAAACACAAATGCATACAATCAAAGTTATAATAGATAGAGTTACAGTAAATGAAGCTAACAAAGATAGAATAGCTCAAGATGTTGAAAAAGGTTTGAAAGAAAGTTTTGGAGAACTTGAGATTGAAATAATGAATCATGAAGAGTTAAATATAGAAAAACATATACACTATTCAGAGCATATGGCTTGTTTTGATTGTAAAATATCATTTGAGCCTCTTGAACCATTATCATTTTCATTTAACTCTCCAAAAGGTGCTTGTAGTTCTTGTGATGGGCTTGGTATTAGATATGCTCTTGATATGAAGAAAATTATAAATGAAGATTTGGATATTGAAAATGGAGCTATAAAGATTATATATGGTTTCAATAAAGGTTACTATTTCAAAATGCTTATGGCATTTTGCGAAAGTGCAGGAATTAGTGTAAAAACTCCATTTAATGAACTTGAAGAGTATCATAAAAAAGCAATTTTACACGGAAGCGTTGATGAGTTTTCATTTTTTTGGAAAAAGCATAAACTTACGAGAAAATGGGAAGGTATTGTAAAACTAGCTTATGACATGATAAAAGACGAAAAAGAGATGGCTGAGTATATGACAGAAAAGAGATGTGACTCTTGTAATGGCAATAGACTAAAACCAGCATCAGCAAGTGTATATGTAGCAAATAGAAATATATCTGATATTTTAAATATTCCAATAGAAGATGCTCACAAATTTTTTCAAGACGAAAATAATTTCAGCTATTTAAATTCACAAAATCAAATGATTGCTGCACCTATTTTAAAAGAGATAAAAGAGAGGATATTTTTCCTTTATGATGTTGGTTTAGGCTATATTACACTAGGAAGAGATGCAAGAACAATAAGTGGTGGCGAAGCCCAAAGAATAAGGGTTGCTTCTCAAATTGGAAGTGGTTTAACAGGGGTTATGTATGTACTAGATGAACCTTCTATTGGTCTTCATGAAAGAGATACTAGTAAACTAATAAAGACTTTAAGAACACTACAAGAAAAAGGAAATACTGTTATTGTAGTTGAACATGATAAAGAAACTATTATGGCGAGTGATTTTATTGTTGATATAGGTCCAAATGCTGGTAAATTTGGTGGAGAAGTTGTTTTTGCTGGAACGTTAGACAATATGAAAAAAGCAAAAACATTAACAGCTCTTTATGTAACTAATAAGAAAAAAATTGAATATCCTCATAATAGACCTCAAGAAGATTTTATTGAAATAAAAAATGTAAATATAAACAATATTAAAAATCTTAACGTAAAAATTCCTCTTAGAAATCTAGTAAGTATCACAGGAGTTAGCGGAAGTGGTAAATCTTCACTGATTCTTCAAACCTTACTTCCAGTAGCTCAAGATCTTTTAAATCGTGTTAGAAAAGTAAAAAAAGTTGATGGTGTAGAAATTGATGGTCTTGAAAAACTTGATAAAGTTATTTATCTTGACCAAAGCCCAATAGGTCGAACTCCAAGAAGTAATCCAGCAACATATACAGGATTAATGGATGAAATAAGAGACCTTTTTAGTAAGACAAAAGAAGCTAGTCTTAGAGGGTATAAAATTGGACGGTTTTCTTTTAATGTAAAAGGAGGAAGATGTGAAAAGTGTCAAGGCGAAGGTGAAATAAAAATAGAAATGCATTTTTTACCAGATATTATGGTCAAATGTGATGCTTGTAATGGAAATAAATACAACGCACAAACTCTTGAAATCCTTTATAAAGGGAAAAATATATCTGATGTTTTAAATATGAGTGTTGATGAAGCCTTAGAATTTTTCTCAAAAGTTCCAAAATTATATGCAAAACTAAAAACATTAAGTGATGTTGGACTTGGATATATAACTTTAGGGCAAAATGCAGTAACTTTAAGTGGTGGCGAAGCTCAAAGAATAAAGCTGAGTAAAGAATTAAGTAAAAAAGACACAGGAAATACGCTTTATATCTTAGATGAGCCAACTACAGGACTACATTTTGCAGATGTTGATAGATTAACTAAAGTTTTACATCACCTTGTAGAACTTGGAAATTCTGTACTTGTTATTGAACATAATCTTGATGTTGTTAAAAACTCTGATTATGTGATTGATATAGGACCTGAGGGGGGAGATAAAGGTGGAAAAATTGTTGATATGGGAACACCTGAATTCTTAGCGCAAAACCATAAAAACTCAGGCTCTTACACAGGATATTTCTTGGATAAAGAGATAAATAAAGGAGAATAAAACTCTTTTATTAAGAGTTTTATTCTATTTAGTACTACTTTCTATAGATGCCTCTTGCATACTTAATAATATGCTTTAACTCTCATCATCTCTTCTGTTGGATACTGATTTTCAACATTTCCTCTTTCAACTTTTATATAAAAATCTTTTGACTCTCTGTTGTATCCAAAATTTATATTAGAAATCAAAGATTCATACTTCGAAGCTACTTTTGCAGTATCTACTTTTACTTGTTCAGTTGCCTCATTTTTTTTAGCCTTAGAAATGGATTCTTGCTGAATTTGTTCTAAATTTTTTTCACTACTAATCGATGCTGAGTCCGAACTGGACTTTACTTGTTGCATCTGTATATTTTTATTATCTTTATACTGATCAATTCTTGGAACAACCCCTACTTCCATTTTGAACCTCCATGATATTTATTGCTATATTATACAATAATTAAATAATTTTTGTATTCATATTCTTTTTGATATAATCAAAATTATTTTAAATTTGAGGGTTAAATAATGTCAAATATTGATTATGAAAGTTTAAAACTTTTTTATATAGGAAAACAAAAAATTGATGGTAATTATGCACCTATCGTATATCAAAATAAAGATTTGTTAACACATGCTGCGATTATTGGAATGACAGGAAGTGGTAAAACAGGACTTGGAATAACTCTTCTTGAAGAAGCAGCTATTGATAATATTCCTTCAATAATAATTGATCCAAAAGGTGATATGACAAATTTACTTCTTACATTTCCAAATCTTCAAGCTAGTGACTTTGAGCCTTGGATAGAGGAGCAAGAAGCAATAAATAGTGGAAAATCTGTACAAGAGTTTGCACAAAGTAGAGCTACACTTTGGAAAAATGGCTTGGAAGCTGATTTTCAAGATGTTTCAAGAATAGAAAAATTCAAAAACTCTGCTGACTTTACTATTTATACTCCAGGGAGTGATGCAGGAGTTCAAGTATCAATTCTTAGCTCTTTTAAAGCTCCATCAAAAGAGGTTTTAGAAGATAATGAACTTTTAGTATCTCTAATAAATTCAACAGTAAGCTCTATTTTAGCTCTTATCGAAGAAAAAACAGATTCTAGTTCAAAAGAGTCTATTTTACTATCTTCAATTTTTTTAAATGCCTTCAAAGAGCAAAAAGATTTATCTCTTGAAGATTTAATAAACTTGATAGTAACGCCACCTTTTTCAAAAATTGGGGTTTTTGATTTAGAAACTTTTTTTGCGCAAGCTGATAGATTAAAACTAGCATTAAAACTAAATGGAGTTATTGCAAATCCTGCTTTTTCTACTTGGATTGAAGGTGAATCTTTAGATATTTCAAAAATGCTTTATGATGAAAAAGGAAAAGCAAAGGTTAGTATTTTTTCAATAGCTCATTTAAATGACTCGCAAAGAATGTTTTTTGTAACAATTCTATTAAATCAAATGGTTGCTTGGATGAGAGGACAAGAGGGAACTACTTCTTTAAAAGCCCTACTTTATATGGACGAAATTTTTGGATATTTTCCACCATCTTCGAATCCACCTTCAAAACAACCAATGCTTACACTACTTAAACAAGCAAGAAGTTTTGG
Organism: uncultured Aliarcobacter sp.; assembly: GCA_964384195.1. Taxonomy (GTDB): domain Bacteria; phylum Campylobacterota; class Campylobacteria; order Campylobacterales; family Arcobacteraceae; genus Aliarcobacter. Next base: position 4,664 of record CAYLKG010000086.1, read on the forward strand.
AATAGGAATTGTATTATCTACTCAAAATCCCGTAGATATTGATTATAAGGGTTTAGCAAATATAGGAACTTGGTTTATAGGAAGACTTCAAACAAAACAAGATATTGACAAAGTAATTGATGGTTTAAGTGGTGCCAATGAAAGTATAAATAAAGCTCAAATTGCATCTTTATTGTCAAATTTAGAGAAAAGAAACTTTATTTTAAACAATGTCAATGAAGATGGAATAAAAGTTATAGAGACAAGATGGGCTTTATCATATCTTAAAGGACCTATTCCTAAAGATGGAATTAAAAGACTCATGAGTGAAAAAAAATCTTTAAAAAGTATTGAAAAATCTCTTTCTAGTGATTCTTATACGAAAATTGATATATCAAAAAGTGTTTCTAAACCAATTTTATTAAATAATATAAATGAACTTTATAGTTACTCATCTCAAAATGCAAACTATTACATGCAACCATATCTATTGTGCTCAAATACAATTAGATTTGTAAATACTTCTATGAATATTGATTTCGAAAAAAATCAAAAATGTAAGTATTATCTTGATGAAAATATGAAAGAAATTAATTTTGAAGAAAAAGAAGACTTGGATGAAATAAGATTAGAAACAAAAGAAAAAGTAAATTCAAACTATTATGAGATACCTGATTTTATTCAAAATGAAAAAGCGCTAAAGCAAGTTGAAAAAGATTTTATAGATTATCTATATAGAAATTCAAAACTTACTTTATTTAAAATTGATTCTTTAAAGCTATTTTCAAAAAAAGATGAAAGTTTAGAAAATTTTAGAATTAGGGTTCAAGATAGATTAAATGAAAAAATTGATGAGCAACTTGAAAAATTAAAAGCAAAATATCAAAAAGAAAATGATGCTATAGAGCTTAAAATATCAAAACTATATGAAAAATTAGACAAAGAAAAAAGAGAAGCTACAGCTTCAACAACTGATACAATTTTAAATATTGGAACATCTATTTTAGGAGCATTTTTTGGAAGAGGAAATGCTGCTTCAGGTTTAAGTAAAGTTGCAAGTGGTGCTAGAGGAGCAAATAAAGCCTTAAAAGAAAGGGGTGATGTAAAAATAGTTGAAAATGATTTAGCTTTACTTGAAGAACAAAGAACTTCTTTGCAAACTACACTAGAAAATGAAATTTCAAAAATTAAAGAGCAAAATTCTATTACAAATTTCCAAATCGAAGAGTTTAATATTACTCCAAAAAGAACTGATATTTACAATATAAAACTGGAACTTTTATGGCAAGAGCAGTGAAAATATGAGATAAACTAAAAGTTTATCTCATATCTTTTTTCTAAATTAGTATTTTTTAAAATACTAGTTATTGTTATTCCATTTAAACCATGAAAATCAAACAAGTATGTATATAAATTTTCATTGAAAAGTTTAAAGTAAATCTCATTTATAAACTCTGTACAATACAAAGTATCATTATCTAAAAGAAAAGCATAATCAAACTTTATTCTATTTTTCTCGTACTCATCTAATATTTTTTTTAGATTTTCATCTTCAAAACTATTTTTAGTTCTATAAACTGCAATTTTTTTTGCATTTTTTATGAATTCCAAAACTGATTGCATCTTTAAATCATCGCTTTTTTCATCAGCTTCCATATGATAAATTTTTTTTTGTCCATCTTTTTCAAAGACAATCCCAATATGAGAATAAGGTGATTTATCAATATTGGAAAACATATCACTTACGATATTTTTCTCTTTTCTAAAAATAATATCACCATTTTTTAACTCAACTAAGTTTTTAATATTTTTGCTACTTAAGTTTTCTTCATTCTTTTCTAAAAATTTCATAACTTCAAAATAGGAAAAAAATAGTAAAAATATTAATATTATAAACCTAAGTTTCATTATTTTTTGATGCTAACTTTCCATTGCTCTTGTAATTTTTCAAGTTCAACCACACTATTTTTAACACCACTTTTTGTATTTTCTTCGATAGTTACAGTTGCACTCACATCGCTATTTTCTTTTACATCAACAACTTTAAAACTATTTATATCCTTAAAAATATTTTTCATACAAGCAGACAATTCACTTTCTTGTTTTAAATCTTTATCAAAGCATCCCATAGCAAAAGTAAGTCCCATCAATCTTTGAGTTGAATCTGTTGAATATTTTTTATATGTTGCAATATCACCATTTTTCAAAGAATTATAAAATTTTTCAGTTGCATCTTTAGCACTTTCACCACCACAAGCTGTAAATAAAATAGCACTTGTAACCACTAAAATTGAAACTTTTAAGTTAATTCTCATTTTTTGCCTTTATTGTATTTTTAAAACGATAGCTAAAAAATACTTACAAATAAAACTTTAGTATAAGTAAAAGTAGTTTTTAATTATTTTTTTGGTATTTTATGTCTTTAATTCGACGGAGAAGCAAATGTTAAAATATAAATTTGTAATACCTATTTATTATTAAATAGTTATTTATTTTCATCTAGCATAAATTTAAATTTAAAAACTATGAGCCCACTGCACAACCACCTAATCTTAATACTTCAATTTTTAGGTTGTAA
>CAYLKG010000087.1:0-7060 GCA_964384195.1 uncultured Aliarcobacter sp.
TAAAAAGGAAAATGGAATGAAAAAAGATATTCATCCAGATTACAAAGTTTGCCAAGTTAGTTGTGCATGTGGAAATAGTTTTGAGACAAAATCGAATGTTGAAACTTTAAGAGTTGATATTTGTTCATCTTGTCACCCATTCTTCACAGGAGAGCAGAAATTAGTTGATGCCGCTGGAAGAGTTGAGAAATTCAAAGCTAAATATAGTATGGCTAAATAACACAAACTTATGTTGTGCTTAGTTCCAACACCAATAGGAAACCTTGAAGATATTTCAAAAAGGTCTTTAAAGGCTCTATTGGAAGCGGAACTTATTTTTTGTGAAGATACTAGAGTCACAAAAAAACTTCTGAACCTTTTGGCTGAGAAATATGAGTTAGATTTTTCACAAAAAGAGTTTAAGTCTTTTCATTCTCACAATGAAAAAGAAATTCTAAACAGTTTAACAAAAGATACTTTTACTAAAAATGTTGTTTATTGTAGTGATGCAGGAATGCCTTGTGTTAGTGATCCTGGAGCATCATTGGTCGAGTGGTGTATAAAAAATGAAGTTTCTTATGATGTAATTCCTGGAGCAAATGCAGTTATAACAGCTTTTGCAATGAGTGGGTTTGAAAGTAGCGAATTTACATTTTTTGGTTTTTTGGACCACAAAGGTGCTTCTAGAGCTTCAAAATTGAATGAAGTTTTAAATACTCCAAGAGTTTCAATTCTTTATGAATCTCCTCATAGACTTTTAAAACTTCTTGAAGAATTAAACAAAAAAGAGCCAAATAGAACAATATTTTTAGTAAAAGAGATAAGCAAACTCCATCAAAAAATTTATAAAGATAGTGCAAAAAATTTATATGAAAAGTTTTTGAATATTGATATAAAAGGTGAATGGGTTGTGGTGATTGAACCAAAAAATACAGTTGGTTTGAATTTGGAATTAGATGATATTTTACCTCTTGATATAGCTCCAAAAATAAAAGCAAAGCTTATTGCAAAACTAACAGGAACTACTATAAAAGAGGTTTATCAAAAATTATTGGATAAAATAGAAAAATGATAATATATGGAAAACAAATAGTACTGTATGTACTTGAAAAACACTCAGATTTAATTGAAGAGATTTTTTTATCAAAAGAGATTGATAATAAACTTTTTTCAAGATTTGCAAAATTAAATAAAAAAATTCACAGAGTTGATAATCAAAAAGCTCAGGCTTTAGCTAAAGGTGGAAATCACCAAGGTATGATTTTAAAGCTTAGTGAGTTTAATTATACACCACTAAAACAGATAAAAGATATGAATTTTATTGTGGTGCTAGATGGACTAACTGATGTTGGAAATATTGGGGCAATTGCACGAACTGCCTATTCTTTGGGAGTTCAAGGGCTTATTGCATCAAATATAAAAACAGTAAATAACTCTGGAACGATTAGAACAAGTGCTGGAGCACTGCTTGATTTGCCTTTTTGTTTACATCCAAGAAGTGTTGATTTAGCAAGTGAGCTTATAGATGCTGGATTTACTCTAATTGGTGCAACAATGGATGGAGTTGATTTAAAAAAATATGGAAAGATAGAAAAAACAGATAAAGTTGCTCTATTTTTAGGAAATGAAGGAGAAGGAATTTCTCCGAAAGTTGCAAAAAAACTTGATTTAAAAGTTTCAATAAAAATGGAACAAGAGTTTGATTCTTTGAATGTTTCAGCAGCAGCAGCAATTTTAATTTATAATTTAAAAAGATAAATAAAAAAGAGGATATGATGAAAAAATTACTAGTAAGTGCTATTTTATGTGTAAGTTTAAATGCAGATATAAATCAAGCAGTTTTAGGAATTTTAGGTGCTAGTGATTACAATACTCACAAAAATTTAATAAATCATATCTTCAAAAATGAGCAAGATTTTTATACTAATGGTAAATTAGATTATTCAAAAATAACTGAAGAGCTTGAAAAAAACAACCTTTTAAAAGCTAATATAGGAACAGCTTCTGGAACAGAAATAACTTTTAATTTTAATACAAATCCTAAAATATCTTTTAAAAATATGAATGATATTTTAAGAGTTGTTGGAATTCAAAACTATACAACAACAAATCAAACAACAGTAGACAATCAACTACAATGGAGTATAAAAGTACAAACCGCAGCCGCCATTAACCCTCTTAAAATATCTAATGAACTTAAAAATGCAAATTCTAGAGTTGTGGATATAAAAAAAGAGGGAAAAAAATTGAGTTTTTATATTGACTCAAGTAAGGCTTCAGTGTATAAAGCAGAAAATCTAGTTACTCAAAGAGAACTAGTTTTAAAAAGAACTTCAAGACCATATATTGTAGAACTTGGTGGTATGTATAGAGTAAATATTGAATCAAGTGCTGGAAATAGTTGGCATCCACTGGTTACTTTTTATGATAGTTCCTTTAATGCCATTGAAGTTATAGAAAAAGAGAGTTTAGAGAAGAGTTTAAAACTTGTTGTTCCAAGTGGTGCAAAGTTTATGAAAATTGATGATTTTTATGCCCTAACAAATATAAAAAATGGGCTTACTATTACTAAGGAGTGATTAAAATGTTTCCAGAAATTGAATTTGAAAGAATGAAAAGGCTTCCAAACTATGTATTTGCAGAAGTAAATGCAATAAAAATGGAAGCTAGAAGAAAAGGTGAGGATGTTATAGATTTTTCTATGGGAAATCCAGATGGACCAACACCAAAGCATATAGTTGATAAATTAAAAGATGCTTCAATGAAGCCAAAAAACTATGGATACAGTGCAAGTATTGGTATTTATAAATTAAGATTAGCTATTTGTAATTGGTATAAAAGAAAATACAATGTGGATTTTTTAGACCCAGATAAACATGCATGTGCAACTATGGGTTCAAAAGAGGGTTATGTTCATCTTGTTCAAGCAATAGTAAATGTTGGTGATGTTGCGGTTGTTCCAGATCCAACATATCCAATTCACTCTTATGCGTTTATGTTAAATGGTGCAGCTATTCATAAATTTGAGTTAGTTTTTGATAATGAATTTAAAGTCGATGAAGAGTTGTTTTTTAAAAATTTACAAAAAACAATTGATGAATCAATTCCAAAAGTAAAATATGTAGTTGTAAACTTCCCACATAATCCATCTTGTGCAACTGTAACTCCAGGATTTTATACAAGACTTGTAAATATGGCTAAAAAGGATAGATTCTATATAATCTCTGATATTGCTTATGCTGATATTACTTTTGATGGATATAAAACTCCATCTATCTTCCAAGCCGAAGGTGCTTTAGATGTTGCTGTTGAATGTTTTACATTAAGTAAATCATACAATATGGCTGGATGGAGAGTTGGTTTTGTTGTTGGAAATGAGAAGCTTGTTGGTGCATTAAAAAGAATTAAATCATGGCTTGATTATGGTATGTTTGCTCCTATTCAAATTGCTGCTACAGTTGCTCTTGATGGTCCTCAAGATTGTGTTGATGAGATAGTTTCAAAATATGAAAAAAGAAGAGATGTGATGTTAAAAACATTTGCTGAAGCTGGATGGGTTATGGATAAACCAAATGCATCAATGTTTATTTGGGCAAAAATTCCAGAAAAAGCTAGACATTTAGGAAGTTTAGAATTTTCTAAACAACTTCTAAGAGAAGCACAAGTTGCAGTTAGCCCTGGTATAGGATTTGGTCATTATGGTGACCAATATGTAAGAATTGCTTTAATTGAAAATGAAAAAAGAATTAGACAAGCAGCAAAAAATATAAAGAAATATTTAAAAACTTTATAAAATAGGAAGATGATATGTTAAAAGTTGGAATTATTGGAGTTGGGACGGTTGGAGCTAGCGTTGCAAATATTTTAAGAGATAATAAAAATATTATTACAGCACGAGCAGGAGTTGAGATTGTTCCGACTATTGGTGTAGTTTCAAATTTAACTAAAAAAAGAGATGTGGAAATTGAGCTTACAGATGATGTTTCAAGAGTTTTAGAAGATGAAAATATTGATATTGTTGTTGAGCTAATGGGTGGAATTGAGAAACCATATGAAATAGTTAAAAGAGCTTTGGAAAATGGTAAGTCAGTGGTTACTGCAAATAAAGCACTTTTAGCTTACCATAGATATGAGTTACAAGAGTTAGCAGGCGATACACCATTTGAATTTGAAGCAGCAGTTGCTGGAGGAATTCCAATAATAAATGCTTTAAGAGATGGTCTTAGTGCAAATAATATAAAATCTATTCAAGGTATTATGAATGGAACTTGTAATTTTATGCTTACAAAAATGATAAATGAAGGTGTAAATTACGATGAGATTTTAAAGCAAGCACAAGAGTTAGGTTATGCAGAAGCTGACCCTACTTTTGATGTGGGTGGATTTGATACCGCACATAAACTTCTTATTTTAGGTTCAATTGCATATGGAATAGATATAAAACCAGAAGATATTTTAATCGAAGGTATTCAAAACATTAGTAAAACTGATATTGAATTTGCAAAAGAGTTTGAATACAATATAAAACTTTTAGGTATTGCAAAAAAAGTTGGAAATCAAATTGAGTTAAGAGTACATCCAGTTTTAATTCCTCAAGAAAAAATGATAGCAAAAGTTGATGGAGTTATGAACGGTATCTCTGTTGTTGGAGATAAAGTTGGTGAGACTATGTATTATGGAGCTGGAGCTGGTGGCGATGCAACTGCAAGTGCTGTAATTGCAAACATTATTGATATTGCTAGACGAGGTAAGGGCTCACCAATGCTAGGTTTTGAAAAACAAATAGGTGAAAAACCAACTTTGATGCCAAAAGATGAGATTAAAACGAAATATTATTTAAGACTAGAAGTTGCTGATAAAACTGGAACTTTAGCAAAAGTTGCAAAAATATTTGGAGATAATGATATTTCTATTGAAAATATGATGCAAAAAGCAAAAAAAGATGAAAAAGCAAATCTTTTACTAACAACTCATACTTGTATAGAAAAGGATATTTTAAAAGCTATTGAGGAGTTAAAACACTCTCAAGTAGTACTAAAAAAACCTGCAATGATTAGAATAGAAGATTAAAATCTTCTATTTGCACAACTTTAAAATTTCCACAACTTTAGAAGCATAACCCCATTCATTATCATACCAAAGTAGCAGTTTTATCATATTATTTTTAACTTCCATAAATCGGTGGTCAATTATAGTTGTATGATTTTCTTTTTTAAAATCACTAGAAACTAGGGCTTCACAATTATTTAAAATTATAGGGAATTTCTGATTTTTTTCAAAATCTATAAAAAAATTTCTTATTTCACCCAAGCTTGAACTTTTTTTTGTAAAAAGAGTTACATTTATTGCCCCAACTGTATCTGTTGGAACTCTTAAAGAATTTGAACTAATAAGTTCTTCATTAAATTTATTATTTACATACGAACATGCTTTAATAGTCGTAGTTTTACTAGGAATAATATTTTGAGTAGAAGAGCGACCAAACTCAAAATTTACATCAACATCTCTAGTTGCGCTTTGTACAAAGCTTCCATCAAGAACTCTTTGATGATTTAAAAGTGGGTGTATAGTTACAATATCACCACAAATTATCTCTTTTTTTTCATCAATTAATTTAAGTGCAGGAATTAAAGCTGTTGCATTACAAGAGCTGGTTGAAATAATTTTATGTATAGTAAAATCAAGTAAATTATCATTTACACCTAAAACAATATTTATATCAGCATCTTTTTGAGGATGAGTAAGAATAACTTTTTTAACATTTAAAGATTTTAATTCAGTAATATTTGTTTTTTGACCGCTTGAGTCAATTAAAATATCTATATTATCCAGGTTTAGTTCAGATATATTTTTGAAATTTGTGATTTTTATTTTTGAATTTCTGTTTTGAATAAAGTTATTTTCAACAACTTTAAATTTGTTATCAAGAGTTCCGTAAGTTGAATCATAATTTATTGAATAAACAATATTTTCAATCGATGGATTTAACTCATTTATTGCGATAATTTCAAATTCTTCATTTTCTAAAAGCTGTTTTAAAACAGCTTTTCCGATTCTTCCAGCTCCATTTAGAAGGACTTTTGTACTCATTACCTAACCTATATAAAATTTCTTAACGGAAGTATAGTTGAATTTTATTTAATAATTATCTTTAGACATTTAAAAAGATAAAATATGGCTCATTGTAATAGACTAATTGTATATTTATTTTTATCAACAAGTTTAGTTTAATAAAAAATAAAACTTTCCATTGAAATATTTGAAAATAACATTTCACTATTAAATGATTTTCCACACTTGTTCATTGCATTACCAAAAGCTATATATAAAGGTAGAAAATGTTCACTTGATGGGTGATTTTTGTAAAAATTTGTATCTTTACTTATATTTATTAACTCTTCTTTATTACCATTTTTTACAATATTTACTACTTTTTCATTAAATTCTTTTGCGTAAGTTTTTTCATTAGAAGCAAAAGAGATATCACCTAAATTATGAGTTAAACTTCCGCTACAAATAATAAGTGCTTCATCTTTAAATATTTTTAATTTTTCACCCAAATTTATTAATTCAGAAATTGAATATGAGATTGGAATACTAAGTTGTAAAACCGGAATTTCCAGTTTTTTATACATTAAAGCTAAAACAGTCCAAACTCCATGGTCAAAGCTAACCCTTTTTTCATCAATAGAAATATTAATATTATCATTTTGTAAAATATTAATTAAATTAGTGGTTAGCTTTTCATCACTTTTTATATCATATTTAAATCTATACAATTCATCTTCAAAACCATAAAAATCATACATCATTTCATTTGCTTTTGGATTTATGATTTTTAAATATCTTGTTAAATAATGTGCAGAAAAAATTATTATATATTTTGGAAGTTTTAAGTTTCTACCAATATTTTCTAAGTTTTTTTTGATTTTAGTTGGCTCAAAATCAAGTTTGGAGCCCCATGTGAAATAAATAATGTAGGATTTATTTTAAAATTCAGCTAATTACTTAGCTAAATTTCCTTGAATATCAATATTTAATTTTACTTCATCACTAACAGCAACTCCACCAGTTTCAAGTA
>CAYLKG010000088.1:0-6999 GCA_964384195.1 uncultured Aliarcobacter sp.
TTTTTTGAGCTATTGAGCTAAAAATTGAACCAAATGGTTGTAAAGCCATATCTTTAAAAGCACGTGTTGGGCCATGATATTGTTCATTTACAAATAAATCTTCTTTAACTTTTACAACAGGGCTTGGATTATTCTTATCATCAAAATTATCATATAAATCTAATGCTTTTTTTATCTCGCTATCATCTATATCAATTTCAAAAGCTTTTAAAATATCAAAAGCAAGCTCTTTATAACTTTTATTTATATGATTTTGTATAAAATCATCTCCTAAATTAGGAAGATTTTTTGGTACGTAAAGTCCTCCAAAAGAGCTACTTGGATTTAAAATTGCTTCGCTGAAGCTAACCTCTTTTGGTTTTAATCCATCATTTCCTCTAGTTTCTATAAAGTTCATTACATAATTCCTTTTAGTTATTTAATAATTTTTGAATATCTACATCGTTGTTTGGATTATCAACTCTAATAAATTGAGTTCCAATACCATCACTTGTAAAAAGCTCTAATAAAATTGAATGTTCAACCCTTCCATCAATAATATGTGCTTTATTTACACCATTGTGGATAGCTTCTATACAAGAGTCAACTTTTGGAATCATGCCACCTGCAATTGTTCCATCTTTTTTGAACATTTCAACATTTTGTTTATCTAAAGTTTGAATTAGCTCACCATTTTTATTTAATACTCCAATTGTATCTGTTAAAAATATTACTTTTTGGGCTTTTAGTGCCATTGCAACTTCGCAAGCTGCAACATCTGCATTTATGTTGTATCCAGGATGATTTGGTTCATCTCCATTTGCTATAGGTGCTATTACTGGAATAAATCCCTCTTTTATAAGATTATTTATAAGCTCACCATTTACTTCTGTAATATCTCCAGTATAACCAAATTTTCCACCGTCTTTTGGAACAGCTTTTATGATACTACTATCTTTTCCAGAAATTCCAATAGCTTTTGCACCATGAAAATTTAGTAAAGAAGAGATATTTTTATTTATTTCACCACTTAAAACCATTTCAACAACTCTCATACTATCTTTACAAGTAACTCTGTATCCATCAACAAAAGATGATGGAATATCAAGTTTATTTAAAAGCTCACTGATTCTAGCTCCTCCACCGTGAACAACAACAGGTTTTATTCCAAGAAGTGTTAATAAAACTATATCTTGAGCGAATTTTTCTTTTAAATCATCACTTGTTTGAGCTGATCCGCCATATTTTATAACAATAGTTTTTCCATAAAATTTTTTGAAATATGGAATAGCATCAATTAGAGTTTGAACTTTTGGGTTTGTTTGTGCCATAAAAAATATCCTTGTAAATTTTAAAGGTTAGATTATAGCCAAAAATCTCTTTTAAAATGAAATATAGTAAAATCAGGGTATGGAAAAATATTTAGCATTAAAAGCAAGTGCAGGAAGTGGAAAAACTTTTGCCCTAACAGTTCGATATATCAGCTTATTACTAATGGGTGCAAAGCCTAGTGAAATTTTAACGCTTACTTTTACAAATAAGGCAGCTTCTGAAATGAGCCAAAGAGTTTTTAATACTCTTCAAACTTTAGGATATGATGAGGCATATTTAAGTGAAATTATAAAAATTTCTGGATTTTCAAAAGAAGAGATATTGGGTAAGAAAGTTTTACTGTTGAAATATTTCACAAATGATACTTTAAGCATTTTTACTATTGACAAATTTGTAAATAAAATTTTAAGAGAGTTTTGTGGGTATGTTGGAATAAGTGATGATTTTAAAATTTTAAATGATGATATAGAGGTTTTAAGTTATAAATTTCTACAAAGTTTAGATGAAAAAAGTTTTAAAGATTTAGTTGAATTCTCTTTATATGAAAAGAAAAAATTTAACTCTATATTTGAACTTTTCAAAAGCCTAATTGAGAAAAATGAAAGCATAAATCCTGTAGATATTGATGCTAAATTATTGGATGTTATAAAAGATGATATTTTAAAAAAAGCTTTTAAGATAAAAGAACATATTTTAAACTGTTCAAGCGCAAGCCCAAGTGCAATAAAAGCAGTATCTTTTAATAATTTTGATGAATTATTTGATACAAGTTGGATAGAAAAAGAGTGTATGTATGACTATTCTTATTTTAAAAAGTGTACTACAGATGAAATAAATACTATTTTTTTAGAACTAAGAGATGTATTTTCAAGCTATTACAAATTAAGAGCCGCATATAGTTTAAATAAAATTTTTAAACTTTATATAACTTTTAAAGAATTTAAAAAAAGTTTTAATATTGAGAAAAACTATTTTGAATTTAATGACATTTCAAATTTAGTATATGAACTTTTGAATTCAAAAATAGATAGAGATTTTTTATATTTTAGATTAGATAGTAATTACAATCATATTTTAATTGATGAGTTTCAAGATACATCAATTTTACAATTTAAAATTCTTAAACCTTTGATTGATGAGGTTGTTTCAGGTGACAGCGAAAAATTTAAAACCTTTTTTTACGTAGGTGATCCAAAACAAAGCATTTACAGATTTAGAGGTGGGAAAAGAGAACTTTTTGACTTTGTTTTAAAAGAGAATAAAATAATAAAATTAGAAAACTTAAACACAAACTATAGATCAAGTAAAAATATTATAGATTTTGTAAATGATACTTTTTTAAATCTTCCAAATTATGATTATTTGCTACAAGAAAGTGTAAGAAGTGATGGATATGTTGAAGTTATTTTAGATGAGAATTTACAAAATGAAGAGAAATTTTTAGGTGTTTTAAACAAGATAAAAGAGCTAATAAATAATGGTATAAACGAGAATGATATTGCAATATTATGTTACACAAATAGTGATGTTTTAGAGCTTTACTACTATTTAAAAGAGATGTTACCAGAGCTTAAAATAAGAACAGACATGAGCTCAAAACTCATAAATCAACAAAATGTGAAAGCTTTGATAAATGCAATAAAATATATCTATTTTAAAGAGAATATCTATAGAGAGAATTTTAATGCACTTGTTGGAAAAAGATTAAATAGTGAATTTTCATTTGATGCAAATTTGAATGAAATGAGTGTTGAAAGTATCTTATATTTGGTTGCAAGACATTTTAATATAATTGATGAAAACATTATAAAATTAATTGAAGAGTCAAATAGATATACAAATATTGTAGATTTTGTTTATGAGATTGATAAACTTGATAGTAGCATTGAAAACAGTGAAAACTTAGGTTTACAAATTTTGACAATATTTAAATCAAAAGGTTTAGAATTTCATACAACAATACTACTTGATAGAATAAAGAAAAAAAACAATGATAGAAGTTCACTGTTATTTGAATATCAAGATGTAAATTTAAAAAATATATATTATAAAATTTCTGGGTATGAGAAATTTGATGAAACTTATAAAGATGCTTTAGAAAAAGAGAAAAAATTAAGTTTAGATGATGAAAAAAATGTATTGTATGTTGCTCTTACAAGAGCAAAAAATAACTTGATAATATTTAAAAAAGAGAAAGGTAGTGTTTTTGAGATTTTAAATTTATCTGCTCTAAAAATAGGGAATCTTACATTAAGCACAGTTGTAAATAAAAAATCTAATATTGAAAAAATATTTTATCAACCACTCGATTTAGGGAAACAAGAACAAAAAATCTCTACCCAAAAAGTTTTAAATAATGAGATTTTGAAAGCAAAATATTTTGGACTGGCTACTCATTATACTTTGGAAATGATGAGCAGGTTTGATATAACTGCTCTTGAACATAGTATAAATTTGTCTAAAACTAAATATTTTAATTATTTAAAAGAGAGTGATTTTACAAATATAAAAATGATAATTAAAAATTTAATTGAAAGTGAAAAATTTCACGACTTAATAAAAGATGCCAAAATTGTTCATGAACAAGCACTTATATACAAAGAAGAAGTTAAAGTTTTAGACTTACTTTTATATAAAAATGATAGATTTGTTGTGGTTGATTATAAAACCACTACAGAGATTTTAACTTCTCATAAAGTTCAAGTACAAGAGTATAAAAACGCAATTGCTCAAATTTCAAATACTAAAGATGTAGATGGGTATTTAATCTATTTAAAAGAAAATGGTATTGAATTTTTGAAGGTTTAAACGAAATATCTAATAGATGCAAATCCATAGGCATTTGTACTATTTATCTCTTTTATTTGCTTGTTTGTAATTATTCCACCAAGAGCTATTATTTTTAGATTTGGAAAGCTATTTACAGCTTTTTTTAAATCTAACACACCTTTAGGTTCACCTTTATTTGGACTTTGAAAAATAGGTGAGTATGTTACGCAATCTAATTTCAAATTTTCTGCAATTTTTAGTTCATCAAAATTATGACAAGATATAACAGTAAATAGATTCTTTTTTTTAACTTCTTCTATTTCTTCAAACTGCTTTGAGTTTAAATGAACTCCATCAAAGTTTAGTTTTATTGCTAAGTTTATATCTGTATTTATCAAAACTTTTTCAACCTTAAACTCTCTACATGTTTTTAAAAATAGTTTAGCTAACTCTTCAAAGTTACTTGAACTTTTGTCTCTCATGCAGGCAATATCAACTTTATGTTTAGATAAAACTTCTTTTAATTTAAGTACAAATTTTTCAGGTTCATTTGTGAAAAAATTTGGGTCAGTAATTAGATATGATTTTAAATCTTTCATTTTTTTCCATAAAAAAGGGGAAGAGCAAAATTTGCTACTTCCCCTTTCATAATTTCAAAGAACTTTTTAATGGTGTTCTTCTTCCATCATAATCGATCCTGCAATATAAACATATGTAAGGATACTAAAAATAAATGCTTGTAAGAAACCAAATGCAGTTAATAAGAAAAACCCTGGTAATGGCACAATCCAAGGAACTAGCATTAAAAGAACCATTAAGAACATATCATCTCCTCTAATAGATCCAAATAACCTAAAAGATAAAGATATAATTCTTGAAATATGAGAGATAATCTCAATAGGGAACATTAAAGGAGCAAGAACAGGCATTGGTCCCATGAAGTGCTTGAAGTAATTTACAAAACCATTTTTCTTAATACCTAAATAGTTATAGTAAACAAAAACTATTAAAGCTAAAGATAAAGTAAAATTGATGTTTGAAGTTGGTGCTTCAAAACCTGGAATTACTCCAATCATATTACTTACAAAAATAACTAGTGCTAAAGAACCAATTAGAGGCATATAAACTCTAGCATTTTTTTCACCCATAGTATCAGCTCCCATTGATATGATACCACCTACAAATGTTTCCATAACATTTTGACTTCCAGTTGGAACTAGTTGTAATTTTCTAGTAGCCATTCTTGAAATTAGAAAAATAATTCCAATTACTAAAACAAAGTGAGATAAAATTATCCACTCTTGTCCGTGACCACCGATAGTTCCTAAGAATGTAAACAATCTTCCTTCCATTTTCTTCCTTTTTCTTTTCTACAATTACTAAATTATGCACAGATTATAATATTTGTTTTCTAAAATCTTTATAAATATAAAAATTTAATTTAAATTTGTTTAAATCTAAATCCTTGTTGTTTCAAATTTTCTCTTATTAGTTCTTGATGTTCTTCACCTTTTGTTTCTAAAGCAATTGTTACATGAGCTTCACCAAATTCTAACTTTAAAGAGTTTCTATCAAAATCTATTTGCACTATATTTGCAGCACAAGATGTAAAGATTTCTGTTAATTTCATTAAAGCACCAGGTTTATCCATAAGTGTAACAATTAAGTTCATTTTTCTATGAGATTTAATTAAGCCTTTTTCTATAATAAGAGAAAGCATTGTTACATCAATATTTCCACCACTTACAATTGCACAAACTTTTTTATTTTCAATATCAACTTTATCATGCATTATAGCTGCAACACCTACTGCTCCAGCTCCTTCAACCATAAGTTTATGTTTTTCGAGTAGAAATAAAATTGCATTTGCTGTTTCATTATCACTTACTTCTACTACTTCATCAACATACTCTAATATAATATCTAGAAGCTTTGGAGTAACATCTCTTACTGCAATTCCATCAGCAATTGTTCTAACACTGCTTGAATCAATTGGCATTCTAGCTTCAAAAGACTCTTTCATACCTCTTGCACCACTTGCAACAACGCCTGTAATTTTTATATTTGGATTTATAGTTTTTGCAGCAATAGAAATACCAGAAATTAATCCACCACCTCCAATTGGTACAATTAAATGTTCAATATCTGAAATTGAGTCTAAAACTTCTAAGGCAATTGTTCCTTGTCCAGCTATTACTTCATCATCTGCAAAAGGATGTACAAACTCTTTGTTATTCTCTTTTGCAAATTTTATAGCACTTGCATATGCTTCATCAAAATTTTCACCAGTTAAAATAACATTGGCACCATAAGATCTAACACCAGTTACTTTTGTAAGTGGTGTAGCTTCTGGCATAAAAATAGTTGCAATACATCCAAAATATTGTGCAGCAAAAGCCAATCCTTGAGCATGGTTTCCAGCACTTGCTGCTACAACTCCCGCTTTTCTTTTTGTATCATCAAGCATTGCAACTTTATTAAATGCTCCTCTTAATTTGAAACTTCCTGTAATTTGAAGATTATCCTCTTTTAGAAAAATTTCAGCATTTTTTTCTTTGCTTAAAATTGGTGCTTTCATAAGTGGTGTTTTTGATATCGTATTTTCTAGCCTCTTTTTGGCATCTTTTATATCATTTAGTGTAATCATCTTTTTTTCTTTGTTTAGAATTTTTGAAGGATTTTAACAAAATTTGATTGAAGAGTAGGTTTTTATAAAAGAGCTTAAAAGCCCTTTTATAATTTTTAGTTGTTCTTAATTATTTTTAGAGCTTCAACCATATTCCTCAAATTCTCTTTTACTATTGATTATCTTTTAAAAGTCTATAATCAAGAATCTTTTTTAAAACTAACATTATTATATATAATAACTTAACTTTCGCACGTTAAATTCATAAAAAATATATCTAAAACTCGTAAAAA
>CAYLKG010000089.1:0-6870 GCA_964384195.1 uncultured Aliarcobacter sp.
AAATTGTACCAACAATATCCATAATATTAGTTTAATTTATCGGTGGAGTAATATATAGACTTTACAACAGAAGTTTCTGAACTATTGAAAAATTTGCAAAAAGAGAGAGAATTGTCTATTTTGTATCTAAATAGTTATGGAAAAGTAAAAAGTGATGAACTAGCGCAACAAATAAATATTAGTAATCAATCACAAAAGAAATTTGATGAGTTTATTAGTGATTTTGAATTAGCAAAAAAAGATAAAAATCTTTTAGAAAAAATCGATGTTTTTAAAAATAGTTTAGCCCCTGTAGAAAGTATAAGAGGAAGTGTTAAAGATTTAAAAGTTGATTCAAAAAATATTGAAAACTTTTATAATGAAATTACTTCAAATTTAATCTCATTTTTTGAAGATTTATTAATCTATTCAAATAGTAAAGAGCTTACTAAATCTTCTCAATCTTATATTGCAATAATAAATCTTATAGAAAAAGCTTATAAAGAGAAAGATTTGGTAAAAAATATTTTCAATTACAATAATCTTTCAAACAGAGATTATAACAACTTCATGTCTTTGATTATATTTCAAGATTCATTTTTAGATGAATTAAAACATAATACAACTTCTGAGCAACTAGATTATATTGAGAAAAATTTAGAACATAGTACTTTTAAAAGTGTTGAAGATTTTAGAAGATTGATTTTTTTAAAAGTTGAAAAAGAGGACTTACTAAACAATATGAAAGAATCTTCAGGGTATGGAGGATTAATTCATTTTTATAAAGATTTTACTATAACAAGTGATCAGACTTTTTTAAATAAAATCCAAAAAAGTCATACAAGAATACAAAGAGCAATTAAGGATTATAAAAAATTAGAGTTGTTAAGTGAAGAAGATGAACTTTTAAATGATATTCAATCTTCGATAGATATATATATGAGTAAAGCATTTAATAATGAATCATTAAATGATACTAAACATCCAGATTCAAAAGCTTTGATGGCTTTTGATAAACTAACAAAAAATATCTATGGAGCAGATTCGCAAAAGTGGGAAGATGTATATACTCAAAAAATATTAATATTTGAAGATATAAAAGAGAAAATTGTAAAAGATACAATTAAATATATTGAAATAAATGTTAAAGAGTTGGATATTCAGATAATTGGATCAGTTGTATTTTTAATTTTATTAATATTATTAATTATTGGTGTAATTTTAATTATGACAAGTAAAGTTACAGATTCTATTAAAAAATTTGAAAGTAATTTGAATCAGTTTTTCTCTTATTCAATGGAGGAAAAAGATGAAATTCAACTAAATAAATTAGAAGGTAAAGATGAATTTGCCTTAATGACAAATAATATGAATATTCAAGTTGAAAAAATAGAAAGAATCATGGAAAATGATAAGAGAGTTATAAAAGAGATAACTGATATTATGGAAAAAGTAAACAATGGATTCTTTGAGTACTCTATAAAAACAAAATCATCTACAAAAGAGTTACAAACACTGGTAGATATTATAAATGAGATGATAGATAAAACAAAAGTAAAAATAGATAGTTTAAATCTTTTATTAAATAATTACACTCAAGGTGATTATAAATTTAAATTAGATGAAACTCATACAGTATGAATGTATGGAGATTTTGGAACACTTTGTTCTTCAACTAATCTTCTAGGACAATCTTCTTCTGAGTTAATTGCAATGATTACAAATGCAGGAACGAATCTTGAAAAAAATACAAAAATTTTAGCAAACTCTTCAAATACATTAGCAATTTCATCAACTGAACAAGCAAGTTCATTAGAAGAGAGTTCAGCAGCACTTGAGCAAATAACTGCAAATATAAGAAACAACAATCAAAATATGAATCAAATGTTAAGAATTGCAGACGAATTAAATGGTGCTGCAAATGATGGTAGTAAAGCTGCAAAAGAAACTTTCTCATCGATGGAAGAGATAAATGAAAAAGTAAAGGCTATCAATGAAGCAATTACAGTAATTGACCAAATTGCTTTCCAAACAAATATTCTCTCGCTAAATGCAGCAGTTGAAGCAGCAACAGCAGGTGAGGCTGGAAAAGGATTTGCTGTTGTTGCTCAAGAGGTAAGAAACCTAGCAGCAAGAAGTGCAGATGCAGCAAGAGAGATAAAAAATATTGTTGAAAGTGCTAGTTCAAAATCGAATGAAGGTAAACTAATTGCTGATGAGATGATAAAAGGTTATGAAAATTTAACAGCAAAAATTTCTCAAACTAAAGATATTATTGATAATGTAACACAATTTAGTAAAGAGCAAGAAATAGGAATCGTTCAAATAAATGACACAATTTCAAAACTTGATACAGCAACGCAAAAAAATGCAATGACAGCTTCAGATATTGATGTTTTATCAAAAGAGGTTTCAAAACTTTCAAGTAGATTATTAGAAATTACTTCTTTATCTCAAATTGAGCCAAGATATTATGATATGGTTGAAAACATTAACTTAATGCAAGAAATCGCTAAA
The DNA here is from genome assembly GCA_964384195.1 of uncultured Aliarcobacter sp. Classification (GTDB taxonomy): domain Bacteria; phylum Campylobacterota; class Campylobacteria; order Campylobacterales; family Arcobacteraceae; genus Aliarcobacter. The sequence goes on from CAYLKG010000089.1 coordinate 2,497, forward strand.
TTTAAAAGAGACCATATTGATTTCAAAAGGAATAATTTTAAAAATGTAGATAGTTTTGAAGATTGTACAGTTGTAAATTGTAAATCTTGTAATTTAGGTAAGTGGGTTATAGCTTGTGAAACTGAAAATAAGGGGTTTACAAACTCAAATGAATGGGTAAAATTAAAAGAAAATCATGAAAATGTACACAATAAAGTACAAGAATATATAACTAAAAATGCTAAAAAAAATGAAAATACAGTTTTAAGAAAAATTGCAAGTGAAATTGAAGAATCAACAACTAAAATTTTTGATAATTTAAATGATATTTTATATATAGAAAATAAAAGATAGAAATTCTATCTTTTATTGAACTATTTGATGAAGTTTAGAACATTGTCCTAAATAAGTATCCATTCCACACATATCATTCATAATATCTTGGAAACTATGAGCATGGGCATTGTAAACATATACAAAAATCTCATCACCTTTTTTTAAAAAGTTTTTCTTTCCAAAATCAGTGTATGCTGTAGCACCTGCAGCTATTAAAATACCCTTTGCATCTTTTGCCGCAATTCTTAGAAATTGTCCTAATTCTTCAAGAGGCCCACAATCTTCTTGGCAATTTAAAATATCAATCATCCAATATTTAAGCTTTTCAAAAAAGTAACTATATGATTTAACAGCACTTGTTGTACCATAATCACAAACTATGCCATCTCTTTTTATAAATGAAGAGATATGATATTTGCTTAAAATTCCTTTTTCTGTAAAGTTATCTATTGGGATTAAATCTTGAGAAATACCTTTTGTACTTATTCCCCAATTTTTTTTAGTGCTAAGTTTGTTTCCATCTTGAATTCTAATTGAACAGTCATTAAAAGCTGCAAAATATTTTGGAATAATATCAATTACCTGCTCATTCTCATAAGCAAAATCGCAAATTAAAGCTACTTCAGCTTCAACTTGAAGATTTTCATTTTCTCTTCCATGAGTTAAGATAATCTCATCACAAATAGGATAAGTTCCAAGAAAACTATTATGTCCTTTTATGTAAAAGGGGAACATACCTTTTGGAGCATCTTTTTCTGCAGTTTTAATAACAGAAAATTCACCAGCTTCACCAGCTTCTCCTAAGTGATTTGCAAAGTTTCCTGCAACTGCAAAACCTAAATAATCTTTTAAATCTTCTATTACATTCATAAAAATTTCCTAATATATTTTGAAGTCAAATATTATCAAAAAAAATTATTATAAAATTCAAAAAAGGAATATAGTTTGCTTAGTTAAGGGTAGTTTAAGAAAGGTAATTACAAAGAGCAAAGCTCTTTGTAAAAAAATTATTTATTTATAGTTCTCCATTTAGCAGGACCAGTTGTATGAATAGAATTTCCTTCAGTATCAACAGCAACAGTTACAGGCATATCTTTTACTTCAAATTCGTAGATAGCTTCCATTCCAAGCTCTTCAAATGCTAAAGTTTTTGCACCTTTAATTGATTGAGCGATTAAGTAAGCAGCTCCTCCAGTTGCAATTAAATAAATAGATTTGTACTCTTTGATTAAGTCAATTGTAGGTTGTTTTCTTTCACCTTTTCCAATCATCCCCATAATTCCAATTTCCATCATATCTTTTGTAAATTTATCCATTCTTGTAGATGTTGTTGGTCCCGCAGGCCCTACTACTTCATCTCTAACAGGATCAACCGGTCCAACATAGTAGATAAATCTATCTTTTAAATCTACTCCATTTGGAAGTGGTTTTCCAGCATTTTTGTATTCAACGATTTTTTTGTGAGCTGCATCTCTTGCTGTTAAAATTTTTCCAGATAATAATAAAGTATCTCCAGATTTAAATTGAGATAAGTTTTCTTTTGTTAAATCTTCAATATTTACTCTCTTAATTGTATCCATTGGAAGTGTTACATCTGGCCAAAGGTCTAAGTCTGGTTTTTCAAATTTTGCAGGTCCATTTCCATCTAATTCAAAGTGAATGTGTCTAGTTGCTGCACAGTTTGGAATCATAGCAACTGGTAAAGATGCTGCGTGACATGGATAATCTAAGATTTTAACATCTAAAACAGTTGTTAATCCACCAAGACCTTGTGCACCAATTCCAAGTTTATTGATATCTTCATATAATTTTAATCTTAACTCTTCAAGTGGATTTTGTGGTCCTCTTGCTTTTAATTCATGAATATCAACATGTCCCATTAAAGACTCTTTAGCTAAAAGCATAGCTTTTTCTGGATTTCCACCAATTCCAATTCCTAAAATACCAGGAGGACACCATCCAGCACCCATTTCTTTTGCATTTGCCATAACCCAGTCATAAATACTATCACTTGGATTTAAAACTGCAAATTTAGATTTATTTTCACTTCCTCCACCTTTTGCAGCAACAGTGATATCTAATTTATCAGAGTTATCAACACTTACATGAATAACTGCTGGAGTATTATTTTTTGTATTTGTTCTTTTTCCAGCAGGATCACTTACAACAGAAAATCTAAGAGTATTATCAGGATCTGTGTAACCTTTTGCAACACCTTCATTTAATAAATCTTCTAAATTTTTTGTAATATCTAAGTTAGCTTTTAATCCCACTTTTACAAAAATATTTACACTTCCTGTATCTTGGCATAAAGGTCTGTGACCCATAGCACACATTTTTGAGTTAATTAAAATTTGTCCAATTGCATTTTTTGCAGCATCACTTTTTTCAGCTTCATAAGCTTCAACCATACCTTTTACAAAATCTTCAGGATGATAAAAAGATATAAATTGGCAAGCAGATGCAACTGAATCTATAATATCTTGTTCTGTTATTTTTTTACTCATAAATTTTTCCTTTGTTTGTTTTAGAAATTTTTAAATTATATCAATGCAGTTTTAAAATTAGCCTTTTTATAAACTAAAAAATGGGATATTTCAAAAATGTGTTTAGTTTAGAAATAGCTTGGCATAAAAAAAGCTACTCCCAAAAAGAGTAGCTTTTTAAATCATTTCAAAAATTAAGCAAAAAATCTTTTTTCTGCTTCATCTTGTAATTTAACACCAGAATATTTAGCTCTTTGAACTAATTCCCAGAAGTATCTATAAGTTGCTCTGTCGTGTAACTCACCATCATATTGAATTGGTCCCCATTCAGCATCTTGAGCTTTTATTAAGATATTTTGTGCAGCTTCAAGTTCTGTAAAATCTGGTCTCATAGCATCAACAATAGCTTGAACTTGTGTTGGGTAAATTGACCACATTCTCATAAATCCAAACTCATTTCTTGCTCTTTCAGCATCTTTATATGTTTGGTATGGGTTTTTTAAATCTAAAGTTACATTGTGTGCAGGAATTACACAGTTTTGAATAGCAGCTTGAGCAACTCTTGCTTTTGCAGCTCCAATTAATCTGTGGTCAAATTGTCCAGGACTTCTCATATTAATTGCTGGAATTGCTCCTTGGTATCCTGAAACAAAATCCATTAATCCAAAATCTAAAACTTGTAACCATGGTAAAGTTGCGATTTTCTCAACATCTTGTAAAGCACCATGAGTTTCAATTAGAACGTGAATTGGAATCTCTTTTTTAATTCCAGCTTTTTTTGCTACTGCTTGAATGTACTCAATTTGAGTTTTAGCATCTTCATAACATGTTGATTTTGGTAAAGTAATATATGCTAAATTCTCTCCAGCACCTGGTACTAAAATATCAACATCTTGTCTCCAATCTGGATGAGAGTGGTCATGAATTCTTGTTCCTGCCATTTTATATGGATTTTCAGCAGAGTTTACAACTCTTACAATCGTATTTGCATGTTCAACTTCTTTACCAGTTTCAGCACCATCTTCACAGTCACAAGTAATATCAAATACAGGTCCTAATTTTTTTTGCATTTCAAAACCTTTTAGGATTAGCTTTTCGCTTCCTGCAAAGTGTTCACAAGTTGGAATAATTGGTAGAGATTTACCAGATTCAAATAATGCTTCTTTTGGATGTGTCATGTTTTTTCCTTTTTGTTAAATTAAAATTTTATTTTTTTGTAGATTTTTTTGGAATTACAACTGTGTAATCTAAATCTAATACGATATTTGGAAGATATTTTCCATCTTCACCTTTTGGGTTAGAAATTTCTGTTGGATTTTGGTTTTTAATAGCAACAGTTCTTAATCTTAAAAGACCAATATCTTCTCTTTTGTGATTAATTGTCTCTAAAACTTCTGTATATGCATAAATTGTATCTCCTGCGTAAGTAGGATTACAGTGATTTCCACTATTTATTGCATATACCCATTGAGCATTTTGAAGACCATTAAATGATATAGCTCTTGCCATAGAAATAACAATTCCACCATACATTAATCTTTGTCCCATAGGAGTTGATTTCATCATATGGTCA
>CAYLKG010000090.1:0-6711 GCA_964384195.1 uncultured Aliarcobacter sp.
TTAAATGGTACTTTATGGGAGATTTTATACAATTCTAATTTGCAGTGGTCTCATATCTTAGAAAATATCCTATTGATTATCTAAAAATTGATAAATCTTTTGTAGATGAAACTTACTCTAAAAATGGAAAAATATTTATAGAAACTATCGTAAAAATGGGTCAAATGTTAAATATGAAGATTGTTGCTGAAGGAGTTGAAAACTCAAATCAAGTGGAATATCTAAAATCTATTTCTTGCGATTTGCACCAAGGTTATTATTTTTGAAAACCTTTAAGTGCTAAAGATTTTGAAGATTTTTATAAAGTCAAAAATAGATAATTTTGACTTTATAATTGATTTCAAATTTATTGAAATCTTGTAATTTTTTGATCTAGTTTTAATTTATGTTTTGTAGTTCTTCCTTGAACTCTTTTTCTCCACATCTTAAAACTACTCTTTTTTAGAAGATTTCTCATCATCTTTTTTACTTCATTTTCACTAAAACCGTAAAGTTCTTTTATAGTATCAAATGAGATTCTATCTTGCCAAGCCATTTCTACTAATCTATTTTTATCTGTTTCAGTAAAAGTCAAATTACTTTGTTTTACTTTCTTTTTTTTATTTAAATTAAAATTTCTAGCACTATCTTTTTCAAAGTACATATGTTATTCCTGTATTGTATAAATAAGTTTTGACTTATCAAATCCCATAGCTGTAATTTTTGTCAAAAGTTTATTTAAAAGCTCTTTATCCATTAATTTTTCTCTTGAAAGTATCCATAAATACTCTTTTGTAGGAGTTCCAATGATTGCATATTTATAATCTTTATCTAAATCCAATATCCAATAATCTCCATAAAATGGTCTAAAAAAACTAACTTTTAGTTTGCTATTTGTTTCATCAACACTATAAGCAACTGCTTTTGCATCTTTAAATTCATTCGTAGATATTTTTGTACAACTATTTACAACTTGAATCTTTTTATCATCTCTTAAAGAGTAGTTTGCTTTTACATTTTTGCAATCTTTTTGAAAACGGTGTTCATATCTAGCTATTTCATACCAATCACCTAAATATCTTTGTAAATCAACTTTTTCTACAGTTTTTAAATCTGTTTGCTTTGTTGCACATGAAGCAAAAAACAAAGATACAAAAACCACAGCTAATATATTAAAAATCTTTTTCATGTTCTTCCTTATTTAGTTTTTAAATCTTCATAAATAGATTTTAAAGCCATTAAAAAATACTCATTGTTATTTGGAGCTTTTGCAACTCTATAATCTCTTATTCCATGCTCTTTTGCTAACTCTCCATACTCTAAAACTAACTCTCCAAGAGTTTCTGAATTATCAACAGTAAATGAAATAGGACAAATAATTACACTTTTCCCAAGCTCTTTTAGCTTATCTTCCATATATGGTTGTAACCATTTCATAGGTCCAACTCTTGATTGATAAGCAACATCTATTTTTTTGAAGTTTATACCTTGTAATTTTAGTTCTTTTTTAACACATTCTACATTTGCTAAAATATGTTTTTGATATAAATCTCCTTTATCTATTATTTTCTGCGTTAAACCATGAGCCGAAAAAACAAGCTCAAAATCTTCAGCTTTGTCATTTTTTAAAGCCTCTTTTATTCTATCTACTATTGTTTTATTGTAAAGTGGATTATCATAATATGAATCAATTGTTTTTACTTTTTGCTCTATTTTATAACTCTTTGCACAATCTATAAAATCTTCAATCGATGATAAAGTTGTAGTTTGAGAGTGATGAGGATACATTGGAATTGCATATATTTCATCATAATTTTTGATTTTTTCCATAACATCTTTTGCAAATGGATAAGTATATCTCATCTCATAAAACACATCTGCATCAACGATTTTTTGCAACCTTCTAACCAATCTTTTTGTATAACCAACTATTGGAGAAACTCCTCCTAATTGTCTATAATTCTCTTTTGCAATATTCAATCTTCTAAAGATTATAATTTTTGCAATTAATGCCCTAATTGGTTTTGGAGCACCAATGATATACTTATCATTGAACATATTTTTTAGAAAAACTTTAACTTCATCTAGATTGTTTGGTCCACCCATATTCATTAAAACTATTGCTCTTTTCAAAATAATTCCTATATTTTTTGTGAAATTTATAATATTTAGAAGATTTTTGGTAGTTAGTTTTTGTTAGTTTATATATTTTTTGAAAATTTATAAACTAACAACTTTCTTCTACAAACAAACACAAAAAAGTAATAAACTCTTAAAATGAAAACATTTATACTTTATCCAAACCAATTATTTAAAAATCTATCAAATTTCACAAACAAAAAAGTGCTTCTTGTAGAAGAACCACTATTTTTTACTCAATATGATTTTCATATTCAAAAACTTGTGCTTCATAGAGCTTCTATGAAATTTTATGAGAGTTACTTAAAACAAAATAATATTTTGGTTGAGTATTTTGAAGATGAAAGTTATCTTGAAATTTATAAAAATGAAGAGATTTTTGTATATGAACTTTTTGATAACTATTTAGAAAAAAAAGTTTATAAAAATTTTTCAAATATCAAAACAATAAAAAATCCAAATTTCATAAACCCAAAAGATAAAAACAAGTTCTTGCACAAATTTTATATAAATAGAAGAAAAGAGTTAAACATTTTTATGGATAATGGAAAACCACTATTTGATAAATACAGCTTTGATGAAGACAATAGAAAAAAACTTCCAAAAGATATTAAAATTACCCCTACTTTGGCATATGAAAATGAATTTATAAAAGAGGCAAAAGAGTATTGTAAAAAATTTAAAACAGTTGGAGAAGAGTCCATAAATTTTTATTATCCAACAACTTTTGATGAAGCATCAATGCAACTAAACTATTTTTTAAAAGAAAAATTTGAAAATTTTGGAACATATCAAGATGCTATTACGAAAGACATCAAACAAAACTTTTTATTTCACTCAAATATTTCAAGTAGCCTAAATATAGGGCTACTTGATTTAAATGAACTAATAAATAAAATAGTAGATTTCGATGCACCTTACAACGCAAAAGAAGGATTTATACGACAAATAATTGGTTGGCGAGAGTTTATGCTTCGAGTTTACGAAGATAATGGAGTAATTTTGCGAAATTCCAACTTTTTTGAGTTTAAAAATACTATGCCCAAAAAGATAATTGAAGCAAAAAGTGGCATAAAAATCCTTGATGATACTATTTCAAAACTACACTTTACAGCTTATAATCATCATATTGAAAGGCTTATGATTTTAGGAAATATATTTTTATTACTTGAAATAAAACCAAATGATGTATACCTTTTTTTTATGAAATATTATATAGATGCCTATGATTGGGTGATGGTTGGAAATGTCTATGGAATGAGTGGTTTTAGTGATGGTGGAAGTATCACAACAAAGCCTTATATTGCTAGCTCAAATTATTTATTAAAAATGAGTGATTATAGCAAAAGTGAAAATTGGTGTGAAATTATAGATGCACTTTATTGGAGATTTTTATATAAGTATTCCTACAAATTTGAGAAAAATCCACGAATGAAGATGCAAATAGCTCTTTTAAATAAAATGTCAAAAGAGAAGCTTGATAAACATTTGAAAGTAGCAGAAGATTTTATAAAAAATATTTTTATTGCAAATTGACATATTTTTGAATGAAAAAATTTATTTAAAGTAAAATAACAAAATGAAAACAGATATTTATGAAAAAATGGAAATCCTAGCAAATAGTGCAAAATATGATGTTTCTTGTAGCTCTAGTGGAGTTGAAACAAACTATAAAAAAGGAGAATTAGGAGCAACTCATACAAGCGGAATTTGCCATACATTTACACCAGATGGAAGATGTGTGTCGTTACTTAAAATATTACTTACAAATGTTTGTATTTATGATTGTGCTTACTGCATAAATCGTGTTTCAAATGATATTCCAAGAGCTGTTTTTTCTCCAAGAGAGCTTGCTGATATAACGATAAATTTTTATAGAAGAAACTATATAGAAGGGTTGTTTTTAAGTTCTGGAATCGTAAAAGATGAAGACCATACAATGACCTTAATTCTAAAAGCTTTGAAGATTTTACGATATGAGTATAAGTTTAATGGATACATCCATGTAAAACTAATTCCTGGATGTTCTATGGAATTGGTTGAAGAGATTGTAAAACTAGCAAATAGAGTAAGTTCAAATATCGAACTTCCAAGTGATAAATCTCTAAAACTTCTAGCACCAAATAAAACAAAAGAAAAAGTTTTGCAACCACTAAAATTTGCAAGAGATTTAAGCCTAGCAAAAGAGCAAAAACCAATAGGAATGAGTACGCAATTAATCGTTGGGGCAACTCCTGAAAGTGATAGAGATATACTAAAACTTAGTTCCGCTTTATACGATAAAGCTTTGTTAAAAAGGGTTTATTATAGTGCGTATATTCCTGTAAATGATCATAAAAATCTTCCTTCAGTTGTCACAAAACCACCACTTTTAAGAGAACATAGGCTTTATCAAGCTGATTGGTTGCTAAGATTTTATAACTTCTCTTATGATGAAATAGTTACAGAAGAGTTTCCAAATTTAGATGAAGAGCTTGACCCAAAAACTTTTTGGGCATTAAATAATCTAAAATATTTTCCAATGGAGATAAATACAGCTTCAAAAGAGGAACTTTTACGAATTCCTGGAATTGGTGCAAGAGGAGTTATGAAGATTTTAAGTGCTAGAAGATTTAAAAGATTGACTTTTAATGATTTGAAAAAACTAAAAATTTCAATAAAAAAAGCAAAATTTTTTATAACTTGCAATAAAGATTTTCAAAGAGAAGTTCCATTTTATAGAGAAAATTTAAAATTAGCATTGCTAAAACCTGAACAAAAAAAACTTGTTCAACCCTCGCTTTTTGATGTTAGTTCTATTACAGGTGAATTATGATTTTAGTTTATGATGGAAGTTTTGAAGGATTTTTGTCTTTAGTTTATGATGTTTATTATGAAAAACTAGCTCCTATAAAAATATATAAAACTCTTCCAAATGAGATAATTTTTGAAGAGATAAAAGATATACAAACTTCAAAAGAGAACTCAATAAAAGTTTTAGATGCAATAAAATCAAAGTTTCCAAAAGATATTGTGCAAAAAATTCTAAATATATTTATGTGTGATACAAGAGAGTTTGAACTAAATTTACTTGAATACATAATAATTGGTTTTAAAGAGACTAAACAGCTTTTTAATATAAATATTCCTTGCGTTTTTTATCTAAACAATTTAGAAAAAGAGTTATTTAAAAATGTTCATAAAATGTATGCTTTTATTAGATTTGAAGAGTTAGAAGATGGTAGTTTATATGGAAAAATCGAGTCAAAATTTAATCTTGTATATTTTTTGGGGAAACACTTTTTAAAGCGATTCAACAATCAAAATTTTATAATTCATGATATAAATAGAAAACTAGCTTTTGTAAAAATTGAAGATAACTACTCTATTCAAGAAGTTGCATATTTTGATGAGCCGATATACTCTTCAAATGAACAAAAGTTCCAAAAACTTTGGAAGAGTTTTTTTAGTGGAGTTACAATAAAAGAGAGAATTAATCCAAAACTTCAACGTCAAATGGTTCCTTTGATTTATAGAACTTATATGAGTGAATTTAAGGACTAAATTATTTAATAAACCAAACTCTTATGAAACCTAAAGATACCAAAATCAAAGCTAGATTTTTTAAATTTTCATCATAAAAAATCAAAAAAATTCCAAACAAAATAAAAGATAGTGATTTTAGGTAACTTCCAAAATAATCTTTTAAATCTTTTTTAATAAACTCTAACTGATCCTTATGTATTAATACTTCAAGCTCACCTTTTGAACCTTTTATAACCATATTTTTAAGGTTTTGTATAAATTTAGGAAAAGATTTAATCTCATCTAAAGTCATTTCTAAAATAGAATCTTTCATTCCCAATGCTTTTGGCATATTGTCTTTTAATATTGGTAAAATATCTTTTACTCCATTAAAATTTTCAATATAAGTTGTCCCTAAACCTTCAATTATTGCACTAACTCTTAAAATATAAACAGCATCGCTTGGTAATTTAAATGGTAAATTTCTTGTGCTTTCTAAAACTTCAAAAGCTAACTTTTGCATAGATTCACTAGATAGATTATCATTTGAAAAAATATCAAACATTTTTTGACTAAACTCAACCATCAACGCTTCTGGGGCCTCATAGCTAATAGTTCCTAGCTTTTTATTTGCTCTTACAAAAGTTTCAAAATCGCCTCTATTTGCACCATCTATTAACTCAATTATTGCAACTCTTGTGTCATTTGCAATATTTTTAACCATTCCAAAATCAAGTAAAACTAAATCTCCATTTGTATTTACAAGCAAATTTCCAGGATGTGGGTCTGCATGAAAAAATCCATTTATAAGCATCTGGTCTGTATAAAAATTTACAAGCTTTGAAATAATTTGTTTAAAATCAATATTATATTTTTGCAAAGAATTTTTATCATCAAATCTAAAACCTTCCATAAAACTCATAACAATAGCGCTAGAACTACACAGCTCTTCATAAGGTTTTGGAAATAAAACTCCACTATTTTCATAAACTTTTGAAAATTTCTTTAAATTTTCAAGCTCTATTGTAAGATTTGTCTCATCTTTTATCATACTTGAAAACTCATTTATAACAGCATCTATTGAATTTT
>CAYLKG010000091.1:0-6707 GCA_964384195.1 uncultured Aliarcobacter sp.
ATGGATCTTCATTAAATAAGTTATCAGCAACATCTTCTAAAATATCTTTTAAATCGCTGCCTTTTATATCTCTTACATAAGTTTCAGGATATGTCATAGCTGTTTGAGTCATTAAATCATCAAACGTTATAGTTTGACCTTTCATAACAGATGTTCCCCATCTAAATCCAGGACTTAAAGATATTTGAGCATTTTTTACTTCAAGTAGAGCATCACAAATGATTTGATCCCATGAACCATTGAAATTTCCTCTTCTAAATAGAGTCTCTTCAGTTGTAGCGATTGGTCTTGTTAGCTCTTTTAAGTAAGGAAGTCTTACATCTTCGATATATTTTTTCATCTCTTTATTTTCTGGAACTAAATCAGAGAATATTGGAAGAAGTGTAAATTTAAAATCTTTAACTTTTCCATTTTGAATATCAAGGTCTAGAACATTTAAGAATTTACCATTTGAACCAGCATTACAAACATAAGTTGTACCTTTTTGATTTTTTACAGGAACAGCTTCAGGAACACCATCATGAGTATGTCCACCCATAATAAAATCTATTCCTGTACAAACTTCAGCCATTTTTTTATCTGTATCAAAACCATTATGAGATAAAACAATAACAGCATCTGGTTTTTCTTCAGTTCTAATTTTATCAACTAATTCTTGCATAGTATCATCATAAATACCAAATGTCCAATCAGGAATAAATCTTTGTGGATTTGCAATAGTTGTATATGGGAATGCTTGACCAATAATAGCAACTCTTGCTTTACCCATTTGCTTAATTGTATATGGTTTAAATGCATGACCTGTGTCAGCATCAAAAGACGGTGCATCATTCATTAAAGCATCTTCTTTTACAAATACATTTTGTGCTAAGAATTCAGATTTTAACTCTTTTACATTTGCTAAAACTTCTTCGGCTGTATATGTAAACTCCCAGTGTCCAACACAAACATCAACACCTAAAAGATTAAGTGCACCAACCATATCTTTTCCTCTAGTCCATAATGAAGTTGCACTTCCTTGCCAAGTATCTCCTCCATCTAAAAACAGAGTTTTATCTTTTCCATAGCTATCTCTTAGAAAATCAACTACAGTTTTAATTTGTGCAAAACCACCTGTTTTACCCATAACTTTAGCATGTTCTTCAAAATTTACACATGAAAATGCGTACTCTAATCTTTTATTACCTTTAATTCCATAATAATCTAAAAATTTTTCACCAACAATATGTGGTGGTTTTCCTAAATTACCAAAAAGACCTAAATTTACACTAGGCTCTCTAAAATATACAGGTAAAAGTTGTGCATGAGAATCTGTCATATGTATAAATCTTGCATTACCAAATGGCTTTAATTTATAATAATCCTCAATTTTTTTTGAAGTTTCTACCATTCTTGTGTGTGAATTTGCAAACACAGGAGCAGCTCCTAAAACTGCCATCATGTAAACAAATTCTCTTCTACTTAGTTTGCTCATTTTATTTTCCTTTAATACAAATAAAAAAAGTCAAGATTACTCTTGACTTTTAAAAAACTTCTTAAGATTTTTTCTTAATACTTATATCCATCACTAGGGCTTGCTAATTTCCAATTTTTCTTAGAATCTTCCATTTGTGTTAAAGCACTAATAGCAAAGCTACATGATCTCCAAGCTGCAAATTCTAAAGAAACCATTTCACCCGTTGGTTTAGCTTTATCATCAACAATTTCTATCTCTTTTGCACAACTTTTCAGTGCTTCTTTTGATAAATCAATATATTGACTAGCTTTCATTCCAAGTCTCATAAATTCAACTTTATTTTCAATTGCCAATTTATTATACTTTTCTGCTGTTTCTAATAATTTTTCAACACCATTTGCTTTTACATCACACTCTTTTTTTTACATCTAACTTTGAAAAATCTTCAGCTGATAACGAAGTAAGAGTTAAAGATAATATTACTGAAATTGCTGTAAATTTTAAAATACTTTTCATTATAAATCCTTTTATTTTCTTACATCTGGACCATCAACTGGCATACCATTTGACATATAAGATAAGAAATAAAGAAGTTCTATCATATCTTGACTTTCATCTTTCGGAGGAACTTGACCTTGATCTATAATACATCCAGAAAGTCTTCTTTCAACTGTTCCTATTTCTGCCCATCTTAATCTTACTACAGGGAAACTTGTAACTTGACCAACAAGTGGTGATAAAATCTCATTTCTAACTCTTTTACCAGCACCATCAATATGACAAGTAGCACAAGAAAGTTTTAAATATCCTCTTTGAGAATAATAATACTCTTTACCTCTTTCATAAGCTTTTTTCTCAGCTTCACTATTTATTTTTATATCAAACTTTTTACCAGCTTCTTTACTTTGGTTTACAAAATAAGCTTGGAACTCAGCCATAGGACCTTTTTTTGTATTCCACTCTTTTTCACCATTTGCTCTTAAACAATCGTTAATCGCAGAAGTTAAAGAAACCATTTTTTTAGTTTTTGAATCATAATATGGGAAAGTCCCAGATATTGTCAAATCTGGAAAACATGTTTGTAATGAATTTCCATTTGCAAATTTTTTAGTATAAAGTTCTTCACCTTTTTCAATTGCCTCTTCATATGGTGGCATCTCTTTTAAAGCTTCATACTGTTCTTTTGCATCTTTTGCATAGGCATAACTTCCAATATTAAAGTCCATATGCTTAAGACCTTTTTCATATTTTGTTGCTAACTCTTGTTCATCCGAATAAGGAAAAAATCTATTTAAATTTTTCGCTGGATCTTCAAATTTAGCTTCAAAATATTTAATTGCTTCTAGTCTATCTTTTTCTGCTCCTGCATTAAAATTTGCAGCACCAAGTGTAGTTACTGCAAATAACAAGATAGCAGAAGATTTAACTATTTTTGAAAACATGTTTTCTCTCCTTTTTTAATTTAAATCAAAATTATTTGATTTTTTCAGTAGTCGTATCTGTATTCCCCTTTAAGTCTGTCCAAGTGAAAACTAATTCATCTCCAGCATTTGCACCTTTGAATGAAAATTTAAAATATGGATCTTTTGATAAAAATTGACTTGTAGAAGCTTCATAAACAACTTTATCACCAACTTTTGCAATTACATAAGTGATAAAGTTAGCCTCTTTTTTAGCTCTTTCAGCTTCTTGATAACTTAACATATCGTGAGATGCTAATGCTTTAACCTCAACAACACCATTTTTGTCTAATTTTGCTTTAATTTTTGTAGTTCCTGCCATTTTATATCCTTTATTATTTTATATTAATTTATTTCTTTAAATTTATTTGTGAATTAGTTGATAATATCAACCTCCACATCCACCCATAGTAACTTTAATCTCTTTAGTTACAGAATGTAATTTTCCACCAACTTCAGCAACTACTGTTACTTTACCAGTTTTTGCCATTTTAATTCTAAACGCATAATCTAAAACCATATTATCATTTACAGTAAACACAGCAACTGTACTTTCTGGATTTGCATCTTGGAATACTGCAATTTTAGTTGCTTTTAATTCTGTGTCAAATGAAATAGGAACAACTGCACCATTTTCTGCAATTTCTGGAGCTTTTAAATTAATTCCACCTTCAGTTGTAGCGCTTGTTCCAAAAATTTCTTTGATTGATTCATCAACTTTTGTTGCAGTCCATGCTTTTGGTTTACTTTTTCTAAAATCCTCAGCACCTAATTGAGCTGGAACCGTAGCAGCAGCTAATACACCTAATCCTAATCCTAAAAAATTTCTTCTATTTAACATATTTATTCCTTTATTTTAATTTATTGTTTTTAAATAAGCAACTACTGCTTTAATTTCATCTGGGCTTAACCAACCGTTTCTTCCAAATGCTGGCATCGCAGTAATTGGATTTGTTGTCGATGGATCAAAAACTTTATCATATAAAGCTTCTTCTGGCCAAACTGCTAAAAACTGTAATTTTGGTCCCATATTTCCTGGTCCATCAATCTCTTTTCCATTTGCAGCATGACAAGCCAAACAGTTACCCTTTGTGTTTGTCATAAAAATTTTTTCACCTTTTTTCACTAAATCATCATTAGCACTAGAACCAACAATGATTAAAGAACATAAAGCTGAAATACTTGCTACTTTCTTTAATAAATTCATAGCCTCTCCTTACTTACTAGAATTAATCATATAATCGACAATTTGTTTTAACTTTTCATCGCTTATATCCGCTCCACCTTTTGGTGGCATCGCATTTATACCATTAATTGCGTTAGAATGTACTTGTTCTAAACCTTTTGAAACTACCTTATCCCAAGCAGCTTTATCTCCAACAACTGGTGCTCCAATAGCAGCATTTGAGTGACAAGCAGAACAACCAGCACTCTCATAATCAGCTTGACCAGGTACTGATTTAGTTGCATCGGCTTTTGGTAAATCTCTTGCAGTTGAAAGAGGTTCATTTGCTGCTTTTGATAAGTCTTCTTGAATTCTAAGAACTAAAGGTTCAACATCACCTTTAATACAATCTTTCATACATTTAGTACCTTTACCATATAAAGAAGGATTACTTAAAAATTTAGTCATATTTTCAACACCCTCTTTAGGGTTATTTGGTGTATTTGTTTCAGGATAAAAACCATTTACGTTTGGCATAACAATCTTTAAAAATTTCTCTTTATCCAAAACGTATTCATCATTAAGCTCTTGACCATCAATAGTAATATTATTTACTGATAACAAATAAGCTGTAAGCGCATAAGACTCGCTATTTGTTAAACTTTTTGGATGGTTAAAAGGCATTGATTCTTGAATATACCAAAATAGTGTACTTGCATATGGCCAATATGAACCAATTGTTTTATCAGGATTTTCTGGATTTGGATTCGCATCAGCTGGGTTTAATCTTTGATTTTTAAGTGAAGCTACTGTTCCACCTGCTAATTTTGGATAACCTTTTCCACCACTTCCAAAATCTCCATGACACATAACACATTGTGCATCATAAAGTTCATTTCCTAATTCAACTGAACCTTGAGCTTTTTTTGGCTTTCCATTTTCATCTAGAACAACTTCTCCATCTTTCATATCAAATTCTGGAAGACCTGTTCCATCATAAGCAATGTCTTTATTCCAAGCTGCTATTTCTCTTTTTGTAGCATCTCTTCCTATATTAAAACTTTTTGAATCTTGAGTATTTACATGATATAAAGTATATTTTCCATCTTTAACTGGATACTTTACAGCTCCATCAACAGAAGACTCAGCTGCTTGCAATGAACTTGCTAAAAGTGTAGCTAATCCAACGCTTAAAATACTGTTTTTAAGCTTTGTTATGTTTTCTAATGTGAACATTGTTACACTCTCCTTTTGCTGTTATTTCCCAAGTTACAATTGCATTTCTATGATATACAGACTCAACTCCAACTGCTTGCGTTTCTTCATCAATTGTTGGTTGAATATTTCCAAAATCATCATGTGCTCTACTTGATAAGAAAAGAGGTTTTCCATCCCATTTATAGATATAACTAAATCTTGTCCAAGATTTTGGAAGAACCAGTCCTTTTAGTTTTGCTTCAACCCAGTTATCACCACCATCAAAAGATATATCAACACCTTTTATAGTTCCATGACCACTCCAAGCAAGTCCTTCAATCTCTACCATATCACCTTTTTTCAGATGTGTCCATGGTTTTTCAGGACATGGTTTAGTAATTACAGAATTTACTTCATTTACCCAGAAAAATCTTATAGCTTTACCTGATTTTTGAAGCATTGTATATTTTGAAGTCTCTTCTTTTGCATGCCAAGGTTTATCACTAAATTCTAATCTATTTAACCATTTAGTATTTAAATTTCCTTCCCAGCCCGGAACAACAAGTCTTACTGGATAACCTTGCTCAGGTCTTAATGCTTCTCCATTTTGTTCCCAAACAACCATAACATCATCAAGTGCTTTTTCAACTGGAATTGTTCTTGGATTTGATGCATTATCACTTCCAACAGCCAACATCCAAACAGCATCTTTTTCTAAACCAATGTCATCTAATATTGTTTTTAGCATAACACCTG
Source organism: uncultured Aliarcobacter sp. (assembly GCA_964384195.1). Classification (GTDB taxonomy): domain Bacteria; phylum Campylobacterota; class Campylobacteria; order Campylobacterales; family Arcobacteraceae; genus Aliarcobacter. The sequence continues at coordinate 6,035 of CAYLKG010000091.1, forward strand.
TCCATTGTGCAGAACTCATCATTCCTTTCATGAACTGTAGACTATTAAACTGTGGTGCTCTCCACTCAGGACTTCCATTTGCAGGGCACTCAATAAAATACGTTCTTGTTTCGCTTGGATATCTTTTAATATCTTCTAATGTTAAAACAACTTCTCTTTTTACCTTACCATGAATCATTAATCTAAATTCATTTGGGTCAATTTGCGCAGTTCCCCCATGGTTTCTTGTGAAAAAAAGACCATTTGGAGTTATTATTCCTTCAGATTCATGAATAGGACACATAGAAATTGACGCATAAGCATCACCTGAAGATAATAAATCATGAGTTCTTCTAATGTTATTATGTTCATAAAGTGATGGCATACCATAAGGATTTTTGTTTACAACATCACCTAATTTTTGCCCCCAAGGTGCTTCATTTATAATCGCTTATCGTCTGCTCTTAATGAAACAGGTGATAACACAGATGCAGCGCTTAGAGCACCAGCCGAGTAAATAGCAGTTTTTTTGAAAAAATCTCTTCTACTTGTAGCTTTTACAACAGATGAATCTGCCATAATTTTTAAAGCTTTACTACTATCCAAACTAACCTCCTATAAAATTTTGACTATGTCTCTTAATCCCGGATTTTGCAATAGGATATTCTTGGTATAAATTAATCTTATAATAATT
>CAYLKG010000092.1:0-6518 GCA_964384195.1 uncultured Aliarcobacter sp.
AGTTTATTAATTAATTTAGAAGATTATAGTTATGTGTTAGCGGGAATGGAGGTTAGATGATACAGGTTCAAAACTATTAAGCAGAGATACTAAAGATATTTTAAATGATTTTGAAAAAACATATGCTTTGGTTGGAACATATGTTATAACGCAAAGACAAGTTATACTTTATCTTAAGCTTATAGAAATGAAGTCAGGTGTAGTTATTAGCACGACATCTGAATCTATTGAAATAACGGATGAAATATTAGAAATGGAAAAAAACTACAATAGAAATACTTTAAGGCCTCATGTAGTTTTATAAATTAAGGTGCTTAAACAACGGGACTAACTGGTACATACTGATAAACAACTGGATATGAGTTATAATAATATGGATGTCCATAGTAATAACCATGATTATAACAACCAGTAAAAGTAAAAATAGAAATTAATAACGATAACATATAGTAAATTTTTCTCAACAAAAACCCCTAAATTAAATATATTTGAATGATTTTATGATTAATTAACTTAAATAATAATTTATAAAATCTCTTGAATCAAGAAACTAGGAGTAACCAGCCCTCTAAACTCATTTTTTGAAATAGATATTATTAAATCCAAGTTCTGTTCTAAATTTGTATTATTATCATAAAATTTAAGTGCTTCAAAAATAAATCCATCACTATTTAAAGTAAGTTTCAAATGATTTTTATCTTTTCCAATTAAATCTGTTTTTATTAGTTTTGCATTTGAAACTTTAAAAATTGGTCTTTCATTTTCAAGTCCATATGGTTCAAACTCTTCAATTATAGAAATAAATTCTAAATCAACATTTGAAACATCAAGTTCACCCAAAGTTACATACTCATTGTGCAAATTTTCATTTACTTGACTTAATTCATTATTTATTATCCCTTTAAAAGATTCTAAATTGCATGCTTCCAAAGATAATCCTGCGGCATTTTTATGTCCACCAAATCCTATTAAAAGATGTGAAGCTTTAGTTATTAAATCATATAAACTAATTTCAGAATTTGCTCTAGCACTGCCTTTTGCTATTCCATTATTAATAGAAAATATAAATGCTGGTTTTTTAAATTTATGAGAAAGTTTTGAAGCAACTATTCCAATAACACCCTCATGCCACTCTTCACCCCAAACAACAACTGCTTTATCACCACTTTTTATCTGTTTTTCTGCTTTATTTGAAATTTCTTCTTGTAATATTTTTCTATAATTATTCAGTTCATCCAATACAGCTAAACTCTCATAAGCACTATTTTGACATTTTGAAAGCAAAAAATCTAATGCTAAACTTGCATCATCCATTCTTCCAGCACTATTTATCTTTGGAGCAATCGTAAAACCAACATCATCTGATACTAATATCTCTTTTTGAATATGCTGATTTAATAGCTTAAAAGCTTCTCTACTTGAGTTTTTTATTTTTTTTAACCCTTGTTTTACCATAGTGTGATTTAAACTTGTCATTGGCATTATATCTGCAATTATTGCAAGAGTTAAAAGGTCTAAATATGAACTTAAATCAATATTTGCATCTAACTCTTTTTTTATCGCTGCACAAAAATACCAAGCAACTTGAGCTCCACAAATCTCTTTAAACTCAAAATTACAATCTTCTTGTTTTGGATTTATAATAGCTAGAGCATACGGAACTTTTTCTCCGACGGTATGATGATCTGTAATAATCAAATCAATATTTTTATCTTTTAAAATAATAGATGCTTCATAAGCACTAATTCCATTATCAACAGTTATTACAAGTCCGCTATCTATTTTATTTGCTATTTTGGGAGACAATCCATAACCATGCTCAAATCTATTTGGGATAATATAATTAACTTTGACATTTAAACTTTGAAAAAATTCAAGCATTATTGTAGTTGATACAACACCATCAACATCATAATCGCCAACAATAGTTATATTCTCTTTTGTATCAATAGCTTTTTTTACTCTTTGTGCAGCAATTTGCATATCTTTGAAGTTATTTGGAGAGGGAATAGAAGCAAGCTTTGAATAAGGATTATTCAAATGCCTACTACTTAAAATCTCAAAAAGTCTTTGCTTTGTGATTTTTGACATTATTTATTTGTATTTGCCTGTTTTACAAACTCTAAAATAATTGGATTTGGAGTCTCAAGATGAGATGTGAATTCTGGATGGAATTGAACACCAACAAACCAAGGATGGTCTTTTAGTTCAACTGCTTCAATAAGTCCATTTGACTCTCCACAAATTATCATACCTGCTTTTTCTAAAGCCTCTTTATATTTTGGATTAGCCTCATATCTATGTCTATGTCTTTCAAAATACTCTTTTTCTAAACCATAAGCTTTTTGAAGTTTTGAACCTTTAAGTGGTTCAAATGGATACTCTCCAAGTCTCATAGTTCCACCTAGTGGTGATTTAGAAGTTCTTAGTTGTTTATTTCCACTTTGATCCATAAACTCATCAATTAAATAAATTAAAGGATTTTTTGTATTTTCATCAAATTCAATTGAGTTTGCATCTTCAATTCCAAGAACATTTCTTGCAAATTCTATTACACTAAGTTGCATTCCAAGGCAAATTCCCAAGAAAGTAATATTATTCTCCCTAGCATATTTAATAGCTCTTAATTTTCCTTCAACACCTCTAGCACCGAATCCTCCAGCAACTAAGATGGCATCAACATTTCCAATAACTTCATAAGCTCCTAAATCTTCAATTCTCTCACTATCACACCAGTGAATATTAATTTTTGTATTTAAATGAGCACCTGCATGAACCAATGCTTCTATTAAAGATTTATAAGACTCTTTTAGACCTAAATATTTTCCAACAAATGCAATAGTAACTTCATCTTGTGGAACTAAAATATTTTTTACTAATCTATCCCATTTTTCCATATTTGGTTTAATTTTGATATTAAAATGCTCAGATAATGGAGTTAATATTCCATCTTTTATAAAATGAAGTGGTACTTGATAGATTGATTGTGCATCTCCAGCTTCAATAACTGCATTTCTATCAATATCACAAGATAATGCTAATTTATCCTTAAGTGCTTTTGGAAGCTCTTTTTCTGTTCTACAAACAAGTATATGTGGAGTTATTCCAATTCTTCTTAGCTCTTGAACTGAATGTTGCGTTGGTTTTGTTTTTAACTCACCAGCAGCTTTAATATATGGAATTAAACTTACATGAATATTCATAGTAGTTGATTTTGGAAGTTCATGACGGATCGATCTAATAGCTTCTAAAAAAGGAAGACTTTCAATATCACCAACAGTTCCACCTATTTCAATTATCAAAAATTCATTATCTGCAGCTGCCTGAAAAATTCTATCTTTTATTTCATCAACAACATGTGGAATAACTTGAATAGTTTTTCCTAAATAACCACCTTGTCTTTCTCTTCTGATTACACTTTGATAAACTTGTCCTGTTGTAAAACTATTAATTTTTGATAAAGTTTTATCTATAAATCTTTCATAATTTCCCAAGTCTAAGTCAGTTTCTGCACCATCTGCAGTTACAAAAACCTCACCGTGCTCTAAAGGACTCATTGTTCCTGGGTCTACATTTAAGTACGGATCAATTTTCAACATACTTACTTTAAATCCTGATTGCTTTAATATTGCTGCAATTGAAGCAGAAGTTATCCCTTTTCCCAAAGAGCTTAAAACCCCACCCGTTACAAAAATGAATTTTGTCATAAAATACTCCGTAAAAAATATTAAATTTATAAAATATATAATCTGTGATTGTATCTAAAAGTTTATAATAAGCAATTTAAGAGGAAGACAAAGTGCCGATGCACTTTGTCTTTATTGATTTAATTTATCAGCTCTAGGAAAGAAGAAAGTTGCATTTCTAAATACTTTAACTTTTTCTGGATCCTCTTTTGCATAAGCTTTTAATTTGATTGTCAAAGGTGTATCTTTAGAGCTATCGTTCACTAAAAGTTTATTTGTTTCAAGAATAACTACTTTTTTAGCCATTTTTCCAGGGCTTAAAGTAAATGGTTCAAATCTTGTAATTTTAATATCTGGATTATCAACAACTTCAAGTTCATAAGTCAGAGTTTTTGATTCTGTATTTTGGAAAAGAAGTAGATAATTATTTGTTACAACATTACCTTCTTTTATTTTATATAACTCTGTATCTTTATTTACATTTAAAAGCATGTACTCTTTCTCACCACTCATTGCAAACAATAAACCTATTGTTAAAGCTAAAGCAGCAAAATACATAATTGTAGTTTTTCTAAAAACCTTAGTTGGTTTGTCTTCAACTATTGTATTTGTACTTGACCATTGAACAAGCGATGGTTTTTCAAGTTTTCCCATTACAGTTGTACAAGCATCAACACATTCCAAACAATTTATACATTCTAACTGAAGCCCTTTTCTGATATCAATATGAGTTGGACAAACTGTAACACAAGCTTCACATGCAGTACATTCACTAGAAGGATCAACAAAATCTTTTATTTTAAATATTGTCTTCTCTTTTTGTTCATTATAAATAGCCCCTCCTCTTTTTGTAGAATAAATAGCATGCATAGTATCATTGTCATATAAAACTGACTGAACCCTTGAATAAGGACAGATATAAACACAAAAATCTTCTTTTAAAATTATTACGTCATATATTAAAAATCCTGCAATACTTAAAACTATTCCAACTAACATCAAATGTTCAATTGGGTCTTGTATATAAGCAAAGAAGTCAGCAGGAGGAACAAAAAACCACATAAAATTTGAAGCTGCCACCAAAGATAAAATTGACCATAAAATAACACCGATAACTTTTTTAACTTTATTTTCAGTTTTACTTAAATCTATATCTTTTTGTTTATTTTTTATTCTTCTAAGCCCTAAAAGTGTTGATTCAATTAAATCTCTATAAATTACTCTAAATATTGTCTGAGGACAAGTCCAACCACACCAAGCTCTTCCCCCAATAGATGTTGCTGCAAAAATACCCAAGAATAAAAGCATTAACAAAAATGGCATTAGATATAATTCTTGCATATCAAAAGCTGTTCCCATTAAATGAAATTGCATCTTATCGAAAGATAGTAGAAATATCTGATTTCCATTTATCTGAATAAATGGTAATAGTAAAGAGAATATTGTAGCAACAATATATGCCAAATATCTTTTCTTACGATAGGAAGTCTTATCTAAATATTGATTTTTTTCACTCATTGTTCAACCTTTTTATATAAATAAAGCTCATAATAAAATAAGCCTTACTTATAATTAATAAATTTATTTTTTTTCAAAATATCTTATAAAAAATGATACCATTTAAAAGCTAAAACTATTTATTTTTTAACAAATTGTTGTCAAAAGAAATATATTCAAGTTAAATCTATTAGTATTAAGATGTTTGTTGAATAATTAAAGATTTATTATATAAAATACTATCTATTTCAAATAAGGAAAAATTATGAATTTCATATTTAAAAAATTTATAGTAATTTTTATTACTATATTTTTTAGTGCAAATTTATTTGCAAAAGAAGGAAAGGTAATAGGTACTTCAAATCATACTATTCCTAGCTGGTTTAAAGATAGCTTCTTAGATATCAATGAAGATATAGAAGAAGCGAGTTCAAAGAATAAACATTTTATGATTTTTTTAGATTTTGAGGGATGCCCTTATTGTTCTAAAATGCTAAAAGAAAACTTTGAAGAGGACAATAAAACAAGTCAATTTATAAAATCAAATTTTGATGTAATTGAGCTTAATGTAAAAGGTAGCAAAGAAATAACTTGGATTGATGGTGAAGTTTTAACAGAAAAATATTTAACTGAAAAATTAAAAATTCAATATAGCCCAACTATTTTATTTTTCTCACCAGATAAAAAAATAGTTGCTAGAGTAAATGGATATAGAAATAGTGTTGATTTCCAATATATTTTAGATTTTGTTCAAACAAAAAAATATGAAAGTATGGATATGGCTTCTTATTTAAATAAAGTTGGGAAAAAAGAAATTTATAAATTCCAAACCAATAAAATGTTTAAAGATATAAATGATATGTCTAAAATCAAAACTCCTCTAGCTATTATTTTTGAAGATGGCAGCTGTACTCAGTGTGAATATTTTCATAACAAAATTTTGACTAACAAAGATGTAAAAGGTGAATTTAAAAAATTTACGGTTGTTAGAATTGATGCAAATAGCACTAAACAAATAATTACTCCTGAAGGTTTAAAAACAACTCCTAAAGAGTGGGTAGAAAAATTAAATTTAGATTATAGACCAGGAATTTTGTTATACGATAATCAAAATTTAATCTCAACAATAGATGCTCTTCTTTTCCCTTTTCATTTCAAAGAACTTTTAAGATATGTTAGTGAAAAACATTATGTAAATTATCCAAATTCTTATTTAGACTATTTAAAAGTAAGACAAGATGAGCTTATAAAAAATGGGGAAATAATAAATGTTGCAGAATAATATTTAGTCACTCCTGAAGAACACTACAAATACCTTAATTAAGGCATTTGTCA
>CAYLKG010000093.1:0-6458 GCA_964384195.1 uncultured Aliarcobacter sp.
ATTTAAATGTGAAGTTTATATTCTTTCAAAAGAAGAAGGTGGAAGACATACTCCATTCTTTAGTGGATATAGACCACAATTCTATGTTAGAACAACAGACGTTACAGGTTCTTGTACGCTAGCTGAAGGTACTGAAATGGTTATGCCAGGTGATAACGTTGAAATGACTGTTACATTAGTTGCTCCAATTGCTCTTGAAAAGGGAACTAAGTTCGCTATTAGAGAAGGTGGAAGAACTGTTGGTGCTGGAGTTGTTTCAGAAATAATTAAATAAGGATTGTTATGGCGAATGCAGTAAGAATCAAAATAGGATTAAAATGCCAAGAAAGTGGAGATATTAATTACACTACTTGGAAAAATCCTAAAACTCATACTGAGAAGTTTGAGGTTAGAAAATATTGTCCAAGATTGAAAAAACATACTACTCATAAAGAAGTAAAATTAAAATCTTAACAATTTAAGCTTGAGAGTTTTCTCAAGCTTTATAGGTCAGTAGCTCCAATGGTAGAGCATCGGATTCCAAATCCGAGTGATGGGGGTTCGAGTCCCTCCTGGCCTGCCACTAAATTTTTTTAAAAGAAGTTTATCTCTTTTTTTAAAAGAATTTATAAGCTACATATTGTAGATAACTGGAGTAAACTGTGAGCAAAGTACAAAATTATTTTAATAGCGTAAAATCAGAATTGTCAAAAGTGATTTTTCCAATAAAAGAGCAAATTCGAACTGCTTACATTTCAGTGTTTATTGTTGTTACAGTAATTGCTTTATATTTAGCTTTAATTGACGGTATCATGTCATTAAGCTTGTCTTCAATTATTAATTAAGGAAAATAAATGGCACATAAATGGTATGCAATACAGACATATTCAGGAAGTGAACTTACTGTTAAAAGAGCTTTATTAAAACTTGCTGAGGAAATGGCTGATGAGAGAATTGCAGAAGTTTTAGTACCAACTGAAGATTTAATAGAAGTTAAAAAGGGTAAGAAAGTAATTATTGAAAGACCTTTATATCCAGCATATGCTTTTGCAAAAATTGATTTAGATACTGCGTTATGGCATAGGATTCAGTCAATGCCAAAAGTAGGAAGATTTATTGGTGAATCAAAAAAACCAACTGCTTTAAGTGATAAGGATATTAATCTTATATTAGAAAAAGCTAAAAATAAAGCAGCAGCAAAACCAAAAATATCTTTCGATGAAGGTGAGATGGTAAGAATAAATGAAGGGCCATTTGCAAACTTTAATGGTATAGTTGAAGATTTTGATTTAGTTTCAGGTGTATTAAAACTGAATGTTTCTATATTTGGAAGAAATACTCCAGTAGAGATATCATATACTCAAGTAGAGAGAATAGTTTAAATTTTAATTTAGGCATTAGGCAAAGAAACTTGCTTCAATTTAGTTTTTTTGCCTAATGTCTAATCATTAAAATCATTATAATTTTTTAAAGGAATAGCATGGCTAAGAAAGTTCAAGGATATTTAAAACTGCAAATACCAGCAGGAGCAGCAAATCCGTCACCACCAGTAGGTCCAGCTTTAGGACAAAGAGGTGTTAATATTATGGAATTCTGTAAAGCATTTAACGAAAAAACTAAAGATAAGGCTGGTTATAGATTACCAGTTGTTCTTACTATTTATACAGATAAAAGCTTTACTTTTGAAGTAAAACAACCACCGATGACAGAATTAATAAAAAAAGTTTCTGGAGTTAAAAAAGGAAGTAACAATCCACTTAAAAATAAAGTTGGAAAGTTATCAAAAGATCAAATCATGGAAATCGTTGATATGAAAATTAAGGATTTAAATACTAATGATAGAGAAGTTGCTGCAAAAATTGTTGCAGGAAGTGCAAGATCAATAGGTATTGAAACAGAATTATAATTATATTTTGTAGGTATAACCACTAACCTTAAATTTAAGTGGTAGCAAAAAAAATAAAATTGCGGAGAATAATATGGCAAAAGTTTCAAAAAGATATAAAGCGTTGCAAGCAAAAGTAGAAGATAGAAAATATTCTTTAACTGAAGCATGCGAAAAAGTAAGAGATTTAAAGTCTGCTAAATTTGATGAAAGTGTTGAAATAGCTCTTAATTTGAATGTTGATCCAAGACATGCTGATCAAATGATTAGAGGAGCTGTAGTACTTCCTAATGGTACTGGAAAAACTGTTAGAGTTGCTGTTTTTGCAAAAGGTGTAAAAATGGATGAAGCTAAAGCAGCTGGTGCGGATATTGTTGGAAATGATGACTTAGCTGAAGATATTCAAGCTGGAAAAATTAACTTTGATGTTTTAATTGCAACTCCTGATTGTATGGGTATTGTTGGAAAAGTTGGAAGAATACTTGGACCAAAGGGTTTAATGCCTAATCCAAAAACTGGAACAGTAACAATGGATGTTACTAAAGCAGTTAATGATGCTAAAGGTGGTCAAGTAACGTATAGAGTAGACAAAAAAGGAAATATGCAAGCGGCTATTGGTAAAGTTTCTTTCTCCGCACAAGCTATCAAAGAAAATGCTGAAGCATTTATCGGAGCTATTAATAAAGCTAAACCTTCTACTGCAAAAGGAAGATATATTACTAATGCAGCTATTAGTTTAACAATGAGCCCATCAATTATATTAGATAATATGGAATTATTAGAAATTAGATAAGGGTTTCCCTTGTCTTTTTAACATTCAAAAATGTTGATTTTTTCAATATTTTTGAGTGTTTCAAAGCACTGAAATAAAACTGAAGACAGCTGGTAAAAGAACTCCTCGTTCTTTTGTAAGTCCCGCCTAGGATGATGTTTTGAAAGGAGGAAAATATAATGACTAGACAAGAAAAATCAGAAATTATTAACTTCTTAGCAGCTGAGTTTAAAAACTCATTAGCAGTTGTTGTTTGTGACTATAAAGGTCTTACTCATAAAGAGTTAGAGACATTAAGAGTAGATGCAAAAGCAAATAATACTAAAGTTCAAGTTGTAAAAAATACTTTAGTTACAAAAGCTGTAAAAGCTGCAGATTTAGGAGATATTGATTTAAGTGGAACTAATATCTATTTATGGTCAGAAGATCAAATTTCAGCATGTAAAGTAGCTGATAAATTTGCAACTACTACAAAAGATAAATTCTCTATTAAATCAGGAATCATTGAAGGTCAAATTGCAGATGTTGCTAGAGTTAATGCATTTGCTAAATTACCATCAAGAGAAGAACTTCTTGGAATGCTTGCATCTGTATGGATGGGACCTGTTAGAAACTTTACTATTGGTCTTGATGCTCTTAGAAGAAAAAAAGAAGAAACGGCTGCTTAATTATATTAGGCTAACAAATATTAAATAAAATTTATAAAGGAAAAATTATGGCGATTTCTAAAGAAGACGTTTTAGAATTTATTTCTGGTTTATCTGTATTAGAATTATCAGAATTAGTAAAAGAATTTGAAGAAAAATTTGGAGTATCTGCACAACCTGTAGCAGTTGCTGGTGCTGCTGTAGCTGTTGAAGCTGCTGAAGAAAAAACAGAATTTGATGTTATTATTCTAGATTCTGGAGACAAAAAAATCAATGTAATTAAAGAAATCAGAGCAATTACAGGTCTTGGATTAAAAGAGGCTAAAGATGCTGCTGAACAAACTCCTTCAACAATTAAAGAAGGAATTTCTAAAGCTGATGCTGAAGCAATTAAAGCTCAATTAGAAGCAGCTGGAGCTAAAGTAGAAGTTAAATAATCTTATTTAACTCAACTGGTATGTAGGAGTTTTACTCCTATATATTTTGGCATCTTTGAAGGCTAAGGTTAAAGTTTTAACAAGAATTTTAACCTTATCCTTTATGGATGCTTTTGTGCTTTATAATATATAAAGTAAACTCAACCAAATTTTATAACAAGGTGTCAAATGTTAAACTCTTTAAAATCTGGTAATAGACTCAGAGTAGATTTTGCAAAGAACCCGCAAAAAATCGAAATTCCTAACTTATTACAATTACAACAAACTTCGTATGATACTTTTTTGATGATTAATCAAAAAGATAGATCAGCTGCTGGTATAGAAAAAGTATTTAAAACAATTTTCCCTATTCATGATGTTCAAAATAGGCTAACTTTAGATTACTTAGGTAGTGAGGTTGGAAAACCTAAATATGATGTTAGAGAATCTATGGTAAGAGGATTAACATATTCAATTCCTCTAAAAATTAATATTAGATTAACTCTATGGGATCTAGATGAAAAAACTGGTGAAAAAATAGGTGTTAAAGATATTAAAGAACAATCTTTATTTATTAGAGAAATACCTTTAATGACTGATAGAACATCATTTATTGTAAATGGTGTAGAAAGAGTAGTTGTAAATCAATTACACAGATCTCCAGGTGTTATTTTTAAAGAAGACGAATCAAATACAACTGAAAATAAATTACTTTATACTGGACAAATAATTCCAGATAGAGGTTCTTGGTTATATTTTGAATATGATGCAAAAGATGTATTGTATGTAAGAATCAACAAAAGAAGAAAAGTTCCTATTACAATTTTATTTAGAGCATTAGGTTATTCAAAAGAAGATATTATCAAAATGTTCTATCCTATTGTTAATGTTAAAATTAAAAATAATAAATTTTTAACAGAATTTAATCCTGATGATTTTATGGGAAGAATTGATTATGACATTAAGGATGATAAAGGTAATGTGGTAATTGGTGCAGGTAAAAGATTAACTGCAAGAAAAGCTAAAGCACTAATTGAAGGTGGTCTAAAACTAATTGAGTATCCATTAGAATTATTAATGGACAGAAGTACAGCTAATACTATTTATGATCCTGAGTCAGGAGAGGTTTTATTCGATGCATTAACAAATCTTGATGAATTAAAACTCAAAAAACTTCTTGATTTAGGTTTTGAATCGTTTGATATTGCAAATGACTTATCACCAAATGTAGATGAATCAATAATTAATGCATTCAAAGCTGATGCTGAATCTTTAAAACTTTTAAAACAAACAGAGCAAATAGATGATGAAAATGATTTAGCTGCAATTAGAATTTATAAAGTTATGAGACCAGGCGAGCCTGTAACAAAAGAAGCAGCAAAAGATTTCATTAAAAAATTATTTTTTGATCCAGAAAGATATGACTTAACAAAAGTTGGAAGAATGAAGATGAATCATAAGTTAGGTGTAAATGTACCTGAATATGTTACAACTTTAACTTATGAAGATATTATCAAAACTGTTCAATACTTAGTAAAAGTTAAAGCTGGAAATGGTCATATTGATGATAGAGATCACTTAGGTAATAGAAGAATTAGAGCTATAGGTGAGTTATTGGCAAATGAGCTTCATGCAGGTTTAATTAAAATGCAAAAAGCTATTAGAGATAAAATGACTACATTATCTGGTACTTTAGAAGATATTATGCCACATGATTTAGTTAACTCTAAAATGATTACATCAACGATTACAGAGTTCTTTACATCAGGGCAATTATCTCAATTTATGGACCAAACTAACCCATTATCAGAGGTTACTCATAAAAGAAGGCTATCAGCTCTTGGAGAGGGTGGTCTTGTTAAAGAGAGAGCTGGATTTGAGGTAAGAGACGTTCATCCAACGCATTATGGAAGAATTTGTCCAGTTGAGACTCCAGAGGGACAAAATATTGGTCTTATTAATACTTTATCAACTTTCTCAAAAGTTAATGATTTAGGATTTATTGAGGCTCCTTATAAAAAAGTTGTTGATGGTGTTGTAACAAATGAAATTACATATTATACGGCTACACAAGAAGAGGGTCTTGTAATTGCTCCTGGATCAACGAAAGTTGATGAAAATGGAAAAATTATTGAACCATTAATTGAAGTTAGAAAAGATGGAGAAATCCTTTTAATGGAAAGAAATAGTGTTAATTTAATAGATATTTCTTCTCAAATGGTTATGGGGGTTGCTGCATCTTTAATTCCATTCTTAGAGCACAATGATGCCAACAGAGCATTAATGGGTTCAAATATGATGAGACAAGCAGTTCCATTAATTAAGCCAACTGCTCCTATTGTAGGAACTGGTTTAGAAAAAACTGTAGCTAGAGACTCTTGGGAAGCAATTAAAGCAAAAAGAGCTGGAGTTGTAGAAAAAGCAGATTCTAAAAATATCTATATCAGTGGTGAAGATGAGAATGGTGCATTTATTGACCATTATGAAGTTCATAAAAATGTAAGAACAAACAACAATACAGACTTTGAGCAAAGAACAACAGTTAAAACTGGTGATATAGTAGAAAAAGGTCAAGTAATCGCTGATGGTCCATCTATGGATAAAGGTGAACTTGCGGTTGGAATTAATGCTATGGTTGCATTTATGCCATGGAATGGATACAACTATGAGGATGCTATTATTCTTAGTGAGAGATTAATTGAGAAAGATGCATTTACTTCTGTTCATATTTATGAAAAAGAGATTGATTGTAGAGAATT
>CAYLKG010000094.1:0-6402 GCA_964384195.1 uncultured Aliarcobacter sp.
TTGACATCCCTTATTATATCATATAACATATTAGTATTTATTTAAAATGGTATAAGTTAGCCAAGGAGTAAGAATAAACAGTGGCAACATAAGTGGAATCATAATTTTAGCCCACTCCATCCAAGCAATAGTATGACCTGTGCTTTTGCTTATTAAATCAACAGCTAGTAAGTTTGGAGCAAGTGCAGTTAAGAACATTGAACTTGTTACACAAGTAGTTGCTATTGCTACCCAAGAGATATAAGCTCCAATTTTTCTTGGCTCATTATCTGGATATGAGTTGAAAATATGAGGAATATTAATAGCAACTGGATAAACACTTCCTCCACTTCTTGCAGTATTTGATGGCATAAATGGAGCTAAAACTAAATCAGAAAATGCAACAGCATATCCTAATCCAAGAGTGCTTTTACCCATATATTTAACCATTATTAAAGAAACCCTTCTTCCTAGACCAGTTTTTTTATAACCTAAAGCAAACATAAATGCAGCAAAGATTAACCAAATAACACTATTACCAAATCCACTTAAAGCCCAATTAACACTCTCTTTTGGATTTCCAATTAATCCTAGAGCCGCTATAAAAGATACTCCAGAAAAACCAATTAATGCAGCTGGAATTGGCTCAAGAATTAAGCCAATAACAATAGCTAGAAATATTGCTAAAAAATGCCATGCATTTGAAGACAAACCTTCAGGTGCAGGAATAAACCACAAAATTAACGCCACTAGCACAGGTGCCAGTAATTTTAAACCCCTTGTAGACATACAATTCTCCTAATAAAAATATTAATGTATTATAATATATATTTTTAGTTAATAATTTTAAGTGGCTTTTAAAAAATGCTTATTTACAAAATCTTTGCTATACTTGAGAAATTTTTTTGGAGTTAATTATGAAAATAATAATATTTTTCTTTTTTTTAATTGTTGGATTATTTGCAAATGAATGGAGAATACAAAATGACCCATATTATAAACATAAAGTTAGCCAATTTGAAATGTTAAAAGATAAAAATGAAGTAAAAATAATGATGCTAGGTGATTCTATAACAGATGAGGGTGAATGGAGTGAACTTTGGGGAGAAATTGTACAAAATAGAGGAATCAGTGGAGATACTACAAGTGGCGTTTTAGACAGACTTTATACTGTAAATACAAATTTAAAAGAAGTTTATATAATGATTGGTGTAAATGATATTATGAGAGGTGCAAAGGCTGAAGATGTGTTTTCAAACTATAAAAAAATAGTTAAATTTTTTCAAAAAAAAGTTGTAAAAATAAATATCCAATCAACTCTTTATATAGGTGAGAGTAGAAAAAAAGATTTTAATGAAGAAGTTGAGAAATTAAACAATAGTTTAAAAGAATTTGCAAAACAAAATAGTATAAGATTTATAGATTTGAACCCAATTTTTGCTCCCAAAAAAGTTCTTAAATCAGATTTTACTAAAGATGATTTACATTTAAATGGGCAAGCATACAAACTTTGGATAAATGAAATAAAAAAATAGATACATAAAAAACAAAGAGTTAAAAAATTATGTTGATAAAAAATAGTGGTGTAAAGTTTTTGTCATTTTTTATCTCTGCTTTATTTTTAATTTATTTGATACATCTTATTTATACATCTTTTTTTATAGTTAAAAATCAATTTATTGATATTGGAAATTTAACTTATGTAAATCAAGTAAGATTGGATGAATATACTAAGAATTTAAGTGAATTTTTGACAAAAGATTGCAATAAAAATAAAATCTGTGAAGTTCAAAATATTTTAGATTTTGTAACAAAAATACCATATAAAATAAATGAAAATGTTGCAAAAAATCCAAAAAAAGTTGTAGAGCAAAACTTTGGGGACTGTGATGATAAATCAAATTTACTAATATCTTTGTTGAAACAAAAAAATTATGAAGCTTATTTTGTGCTAGTGCCTGAGCATATTTTTGTAATAATAAACCTTGATAGTAAGAATCCTAGAAAACCAGCCTTATATATAAATGAAAAAAGATTTTATATTTTAGAAAGTACGGCTACAAGTTCAAAAATAGGGTTTCCTTTAAAGTATAAATTAGATGAGATAGAAGCTATTGTAAATCCATTTACAAATAAAAAATTAGTAATAAATAAATTAGAATATAAATAATCGGAGTTAGATGTGACTTATGAAGAGTGGTTCTTGCAACAAGGAGAACTGCATGCAAGTGTTATGAAGAAATTAATAAACAAAACAAATGATGAAGTAATAGAGTATTTTAAATTTGAAAATATGGTAAATAATGAGCCAGATTTTTGTCCACTTTATAAAGAAAATAAAAAATGTCACGATATGGAAGATTTAAATTGTTATTTGTGTGCTTGTCCAAATTTTCGATTTGATGACAATGGATTTGGAAAAACTAGTGATGGAAAAACTTTATATTCAATTTGTAGTATAAATTGTAAAGATGGGAGTCAGTTTATAGGTGAAAACTATATTCACCAAAATTGTTCAGATTGCGTAATTCCACACAAAAAAAAATACATAAAGAAAAATTTTAGTAGAAATTGGTTTGAAGTTATGAAAGATGTTAGAAATTAATTCGCGCTATTTTCCATATTTATTATAAAATAATTTTCTCCATCTTTGTGTTCATAAATAAGTTTATATTTATGAAGATTTACAATTGCTTTAACAATATAAAGTCCAAGCCCAAAGCCATTACTTCTTTTATCTTCTTGATAAAAAGCATCTGTATAGAAATCTAAACTATTTTTTAAAGGTTCACCTTTTGAAATAATTTTTATATTTTTACTATTTGCTATAATTTTTGCTTTTTTGTTTGTACTAAATTTTAGAGCATTGTCTATAAGATTTTTAAGTGCAATTGACATCATATAAATATCTACTTCAAATGAAAAATCTTCAATATCTTGTTCAATATTTTGTGGATTTATTAGCATTATTTCTATAGTTTTATCAAAAATTCTTAGAAAATCTACCTTTTCTTTATAAATCATAGTATTTTTTGAGGTAAGCTTTTCAACTGTTGCTAACTCTTTTATAATATCGTCCATTCTTTTAAAAGCTTTTTGAAGGTTATCTCTAGTTTTTTCATTTTCCAAAGTTTCAGCAATAAACATAGCCTTTGTAATAGGAGTTTTAAGCTCATGCATCATATTTCTCATAAACAAATCTTTTGATTTTGATTGATTATTTATAATGTTAATAGCTTCATTAAAACTTCTTGAAATAGTTCCTACTTCATCATTTCCTGTATAGTTCAATTTTATATCTTTGTTACCTTTTGAAAACTCGATAATTTGTCTGTTTAAAACCTTTAAAGGTCTTAATTTTCTATTTAAAATTTCATATAAAAGCATAAATACAAGTAAAGCGGCTATAAAACCTGCTGAAATAAAAGCAACATTGTAATCATGATGTTTTGTATCTTTTAGCATTATGTTGTAACCATATTGTTGAACATATATATAAAAAGTTTCATCAAATTTGTAAACTCTATAAGTTCCTAGATAATTTTGTCTAATCGTAAGTTCTTGAGCATTATTTACAATTTCTAAAATTCTATCTCTATTATCTATTGGTCTTACATTAAATTTTTTAAAAAGTTCAGATAGTCTTTCGTTAGTAGGGTGGTCTTGGAAAAGAATCAAAAAGTTTTCAGCAATTAACTCATATCTATTTTGTAAATTTAAATCATGTCTTTCCTTATCATATTTTATAAACATAGCAAATGTTAAGAAAATAGAGACAAAAGCTAGAGTAAAAATAATATTTACAAAAGTAGAAATGGAGATATTTTTTATCATATTAGTTGATAACCAATACCTCTAACTGATCTTATGTATTGCTTACTATCATCAATATTTGATAATTTTGTTCTTATTCTTGAAATAATTACATCAATATTTTTTAAAGAAGAATCATCTTCTATATTATCACTTGTATAAATAAAATCTTCTCTTGATACAACTCCATGATTTCTTTGAATTAGAAGTTTTAAAATATCATATTCAGCTAAAGTTAAATTCAAAGAAATGTTTTTGAAAACTATTTGCATATCACTCTCTTTTAATTCAAAAATTTGATTTTCTTGAGATTTGTTGCTATTAGATTTTGAATCAACTCTCTTTAAAATAGTTTTAATTCTAGCTTGAAGTTCTCTAGGATTATAAGGTTTTGGTAAATAATCATCTGCACCTCTTTCTAGCCCCATAACTTTGTCTAAAATATCATCTCTTGCCGAGCTAATAATTATAGGGATGTTTGATTTTTCTCTAATTTTTGGAATGAGCTCTAATCCATCTATTTCAGGAAGAGTTAAATCAAGAATCAACAGTTCATAATCCTTATTTAAATCAAGCATAGATAAGCCATTGTAAGGGCTATCTGTAGTTGTAACATCTATGTCGAACGATTTTAAATAATCAGTGATAATTTGAGCTAACTCTAAATCATCTTCAATCATGAGTATTTTAATAATAGTAAATCCTTTTTATTGAATTACAAACATTATTGTTTGTCCATATCTATTTACATAAATTCTTTTATGTTTTTCATTGTACTTTTTCAAAGCAGTTTCGATATTTGAGAAGTTTTTAATCTCTATATCTTCAATTTGTACAATAATGTCACCAGCTAAGAAACCAGATTTTTCAGCTTTTGATTTAGGTTCAACATCTGTCACTAAAACTCCCGTAGAATCAGGAGAAAGTCTGTACCTTTTTATAGTTTCATTTGTTATATTATTTAATTTTAATCCACCAAGTAAATTATTTGATTCGCTTTGAACTCCAATTAAAGTTGTTCTGTCTCCTAGGATTATATCTAAAGTTATATCTTTACCATCTCTTTCAATTCCTAAATTAACTTTTTCATTTGGTTTGAAAGAAGCAATTGTATTTTGTAAAGAGTTTCTGTCTTTTATAGCTTTTCCATTTATAGAGTAGATTAAGTCTCCTCTTTTTAAACCATATTTAGCAGCAGGTGTATCATTAGAAATATCTAAAACAACAGCCCCTTCTTTTCTTTTATAAACAAGCTTTGAATCTTTTTCAAGTTCAGCTATAACAACACCTAAATAACCTCTTACAACTTTACCATCACTTACAAGTTTCGCTACAACATCTTTTACCATATCCACTGGAATAGCAAATCCAATACCATCATTTCCACCACTTTTTGATAAAATTGCAGTATTTATACCTATTAGAGCACCTCTACTATCAACTAAAGCACCACCACTATTTCCAGGATTTATTGAAGCGTCAGTTTGAATATAGTTTTCATACTTATTTATTCCAACTTTATCTTTATTTAATGCTGAAATAATTCCCATAGTTACAGTATTTCCAACTCCAAAAGGGTTACCTATAGCAAAAGTTATATCACCAATTAATAGTGAGTTAGAATCTCCTAATTTTATAGGTGTTAGAGGTTTACTAGAATCAATTTTTATAACAGCAATATCACTATCACTATCTTTACCAATTAGTTTTGCTGTGTATTCAGTTGGGTCATCGCCAATAGTTACACTTATTTCATCCGCATTTTCAACAACATGGTTATTTGTTACTATATATCCATCTTTTGTAACAATAACTCCAGAACCAAGTGACCTTTGAACTCTATTTTGTTTAAATTGGTTAGAAAACTCTTCACCAAAAAATTTTCTAAAGAAAGGATCATCAAACATCTGCATAGGAAGATTGTCGATATTTGTATTTACACTTCTTTTTGCTGAAATATTAACAATAGAATTTACAGAAGATTTAATACTATTATTAAAAGATAAGATTTCACTCGATGAGTTTGGACTTATTCTTTGTGGATTTTTATCCATCTCTTCAAATTCAATATTTTTTGCAAAAAGTGAACTAGCCAATATAATAGACGTGAAAAACAGTTTTTTATTCAATTTAAAATCCTTAAATATTGAAATTTATAATTCAAGAAATATAACAAGTCAATGTAAACTATTTTACAATAAAAGGTTAATCAAGAGTAAACTTAAAATAGACCTAAGTCTATTTCAAATTATAAATCTGTTTTTAAAACAGCACCACTACTTGCATTTGTAACTAAAGCTCTATATTGACCTAACCAAGATGATTTTATTGATTTTTTTAGAGGAATAAACTCTTTTTTTCTTTGTGCAATCTCTTCATCAGATAGATTTACACTTAAAATATATTGGTCAACATCTATGTGGATTTCATCTCCATCTTTTAGTAAACCTATCATTCCACCCTCAGCAGCTTCTGGAGATACGTGTCCAATTGAAGCACCTCTTGTAGCTCCACTAAATCTTCCATCTGTAATAAGTGCAACTTTATCTCCAAGCCCCATTCCCATAATTAGTGAAGTAGGTGCTAGCATCTCTTGCATTCCAGGACCAC
>CAYLKG010000095.1:0-6164 GCA_964384195.1 uncultured Aliarcobacter sp.
CATTATAGCCACTTTGGGCTTTCTATTTTAAATCTTATGGAATTATTTGGGTAAAACTTAGCTTTTAGTCCTTCTGTAAATTTATTTTGTGCAAATGTATTGGCTCCAACAGCTCTTTCTATACCTGTTTGCTCTTTTGCTAATAAAATACTCATATAAGAGATTAATTCTTTTGATACATTTGCACTATCTGAAATCTTTATAACAGAACCTAAAATATTCAATAAATAGGCATTTGTATTTGTATAATACTCAATAGCAACTGGTGCTTTTATAGAAAAAGTGTTTACATTTTTTCTAATTTCTTCTAACTTTTGTAAGCTTTTTAGACTATTTTCTAAATTGTTTATAAAATCAGTTTTGTAACTTATTTTGTCAAACGTAGATAAAAAATTATTCAAATCTTTTAATCTATCATCAACCAAAGTTCTTTGATTTGGAAGTTCAACTTTAAACTTTTCACCTTTACTTCCAATAAATCCAGCTGTCATTCCTCTTTCTTTTTGAGTTTCATGAACTAAAGCTCCAATTTTTGTTGATAAAACAACTACATCATCTAAAGCTTTTAGATTTTTTGCACTAAGATAAGAATCTACTGATAGTTTTGCAGCTAATAAAATAACTACAATAAGTGGGATAAGCATAATTAAAATTAGCTTCTGTTTTATAGAGAGTTTTGATAACATACATCTTCCTACATTTTATTTTATCAGACATACTAACCAAAACAAAGTTAATTAAAAAGCTGATAATTTGGAAATCTTTAGTAAAATACAATATAAAAATTTATTATAAGAAACATTATTATGAAATTAGACAAAGATTTTTTAGACCTTATCGAAAATAGCGGTACTTTAACGCAAATTCAATTTGAAATTTTAGAAATTTATGAAGAAGATAGAAAAAATTGGAAAAATATAGCTTTACAAAAAGATGTTACAAAAAATAACAAAAATCTTCTTATGCTTTTAAAAGAGATGGAAGATGTAGAAATATCCAATAAAATAATATCTAACTACCACAAAGTGTTAGAATACAACAACATAAATGCTAAAGTTTATGCATCCCAAATAATTAAAAATAATGAAATAGAACAAGAGAGTAAAAACAAAAATTCAGAAGATGAAGAGTTTTTACATATTTATTGTGATGGAGCATGTAGTGGAAATCCAGGACCTGCTGGAAGTGGGATAGCAATTTACTCAAATGGTAGTAAACCTATTTTGATTTATGGTGCTTATGTAGAAAATGGTACAAACAATATTGCTGAATTAAATGCTTTGCATCAAGCTTTAATCATAGCCTCTCAAAATGGATTCAAAGAACAAATAAATATTTTTAGTGATTCAAAATATGCTATTGATTGTATTTCTACTTGGGCATATTCATGGAAGAAAAATGGTTGGGTTAAAAAAGGAGGAGAGATAAAAAATCTTGACATCATTATTGAAGCTCACACACTTTATGAAAAACTAAAAAACCGACTTGTTTTAAACTATGTAAAAGGTCACAGTGGAATTGAAGGAAATGAATTAGCCGATAGAATGGCTGTAAATGCTATAAATGAAAAATCTGTTGATTACAACTTTTATAGATATGAAAAAATAGAAGATGTGATAAAACTGAAATCATATTAATATAAAATTTTGTTACAATTGGATAATATTTATTAACTAAGATTTTAAGGAAAGATATGCTGGAAAAAAAAGGGACAATTTTAAGCGTAAGAGAAGATTTAAAAGTTTTTGACTGTACTATTAGGGATGGTGGATTAGTAAACAATTTTCATTTTAGTGATGAGTTTGTAAAAGCTCACTATGAAATGTGTGTTGCTAGCGGTGTTGATTATATGGAAATAGGAAAAAATGTATCTCCAACTCTTATGAGTGAAGACGAATATGGTCCTTGGAACTTCTGCAAAGAAGAGGATATTAGAAGAATTGTTGGGGAAAATAAGACAAATTTAAAAATTGCTGTTATGAGTGATATTGGAAGAAGCTTAAAAGAAGAACTTAGACCAAAAAGTGAAAGTGTTGTTGATATGATAAGAATTGCAACATATATTCACCAAATCCCAGCTGCAATTGAGCTAATAGAAGATGCTCATTCAAAAGGCTATGAAACGACTGTAAATATAATGGCTATTTCAAAATCTTTTGATGATGAACTTGATGAAGTTTTAGCACAACTTGCAAAAACTCCTGTTGATGTTATATATATTGCCGATAGTTTTGGCTCTTTTTATCCAGAGCAAATTAGAAAGCTAACAGAAAAATATTTAAGTTTTGCAGAAAAAGCTGATAAAAAAGTAGGAATTCATGCTCATAATAATCTTCAACTTGCATATGCAAATACTCTTGAAGCTATGATTTATGGAGCAAGTTTTCTAGATGTTACAGTTTCAGGTTTAGGAAGAGGTGCTGGAAATTGTCCACTAGAACTTCTTTTAGGTTTCTTGAAAAATCCTAAATATAAACAGATGCCAGTTTTAGAATTTATAGAAAATTATATAGTTGATTTAGAAAAAAAACTTGACTGGGGATATAGCATTCCATACATGATAACTGGACAATTAAACGAACATCCAAGAGCTGCTATGAAAGCAAGAGATGAAGGTGATACAAAATATAGAGAGTTCTATAAAAATATCTCTTTTATGGAGTAATTTTTAATATTTATTTGTAAAAGGATATGGCAAAACCATATCCTTTTTTATTTTATAAAATCTGCTTTACAAATTTTACTTAAAGGTAAATTTACATCAAAAATTTTTGCTCTAATATCTTTATAACCAAAACTTTGTAATCTTGCAGTGTGCTTATCAGAATATCTTTTTGCATCTTCTTTATTTGAAAAAAGATAAATTCCCCCTGCAATTTTTTCTTCTTTATTTTCAGTCCAAATTTTCCATAAAAGTCCATCTTCATTTGAAATATCAGTTGCTAAATCTTTAAAAGCATTTGAAAACTCTTCACCAAAAATTCCTTCATGAGGAAAATCTACTTGTAAAATATAAGCCATTAAAACTCCTATTATTTTTTCGAATTTTAAGCTTTAATTCCTTTATATCTATTTATTCAAAAAATAAAACAATTAAAAGTTAAAGTTGTATATAATACTTTACTTTTTAGCATTAAGCTAAATATATTTTCTTTGTTGAGGATTCTTCATGTCTGTCTTGTGGGAAGCTTTAAATAATATCAGTAGCTTTACAATTGCTTTATTGCTTTTGTCTTTGGGTATTGCATTATTTTATGAGATGATTAACGGTTTTCATGACACTGCAAATGCGGTTGCTATGATTATATATACTAATTCTATGAAGCCTGGATATTCGGTTATTATGGCTGGAATTATGAACTTTTTTGGAGTAATTCTAGGTGGAATTGGTGTTGCTTATGTAATTGTACACTTGCTACCACTTGATATTATGGTATCTTCTGATCAAAATACTACATTAGTAATGATTTTTTCATTATTAATATCTGCTGTTGTTTGGAATTTAGGGACATGGTACTTTGGATTGCCTGTTTCTAGTTCTCATTCGCTAATAGGTTCAATAGTTGGTGTTAGTATTGCCTTTGGTATGGTTCATGGATTTACATTTTCTCAAAGTGTGAACTGGAAAGTTGTTTATGGAATTCTTACGGCATTGGCTTTATCACCTTTATTTGGATTTGGTATAGCGTATTTAATTATGAAACTCTCAAGAAAATTGGTAAAAAATCCAAAATTTTATAAAACGCCAGGTGCTGATGGTAAAAAGAAACCAAATTTTTGGATGAGAACAGGAATTATTGCAACTGGAGCAGGAGTTAGTTTTGCTCATGGTTCAAATGATGGACAAAAAGGTATAGGTCTTATTATGATTATTCTAATTGGAATTTTACCTACATATTATGCTTTAAATATGGAAGCTCATCAATATAAAATTATGCAAACAAGAGATAGTGCTTCAAACTTAGCTAAATTTTATGCAGATAATAATGATACTTTAACAAGACTTTTAGAAGAAAAACAACTTATTAGTGCATTAAAAATAGAGAATAAAATTACAGAGTGTAATGTAAATCAAGTTTATAACACAACTTTGGATATCTCTACAAAACTAGATGGTCTTAAATCATATTCAGAGCTTTCAAAAGATGATAGATGGAAAATACATACAGCCGTTTTGTGTTCTGATAACTTTTTTGGACAAGTTGAAAGAGCTTACAAACTAATAGATAAAGATAAATCAGATTATATTTCTGACCAAAGAAAACAGTTAATGAGTTCAACTGAATATGTTCCTTTTTGGGTTATTATAGCTGTTGCATTAATGCTTGGTATTGGAACAATGATAGGTTATAAAAGAGTTGTTCTTACTATTGGTGAAAAAATCGGAGCAAAACCTATTAATCATATGCAAGGTACTGTTTCACAAGCAATGGCAATGATAACAATTTTATTAGCAAACTTTGCTCATGCACCTGTTAGTACAACTCATATTGTTTCAAGTTCTGTCGCAGGTACTATGGTTGCTGAACCAGATGGTGGTGTTCAATCAAAAACGATAAAAACAATTTTATTAGCATGGATTTTCACTCTACCAATAACTGCAGCTATGGGAGCTGGTATTTATGTAGCTTTAAGCTATATTACAAGAGTTAGTTAATTTTAAAAGATATTTGAAAGATACTTCTTTCAAATATTCTAGCTTTTAAGTTCGTATGCACTTTTTACAATATCAACACCAAATTTTTCTCTAAGATTTTGTATATTTTTATCTAAAACCTCTTTTTTTAAATCATCTTCATACTCAAAAAGATTAAATGTGTGTTCATTTTTTTTTGCAAAATTAAAAACTGTGATATAAAGCTGAATTACACCATGATTTTTATGTTTATCAGCCTCTTTAAAAAGTTTAATCATTGAATTTTTAAAATCAAATTCATTAAAAATCTTATTTGTATTTTCTTGAGCTTTTGACAAAATATTGTATTCATATTTTATTTGTATTTGATACGAAAGTGGGTTATGATTCTCTTTTTTTACAATAAAACTCAAATATCTACTTAAAATCATAACTCTTCTTTTAAGCTCTTCTCTATTTGAAACTACATCAAAACTTCGTCCTATTCCCAAAGATTTTCGCTCTTTATTTATAGTTAGTTTGTTGTCTCTTATTCCACAAACACGATTATAAGTATCAACTCCTATTTTCCCCCAAGAGTAAAGAAGCTTTTGATTATTTCTAATATCTCCAAGAGTTTTAATATTATAACCTCTTAATTTTTCACAAAAAGATTTCCCAATTCCTGTAAAATTTTCAACCAAAACATCTTTTGTAAACTCTTCAATATCATCTTTTTTTAGAAGTTTTACTCCATTTGGTTTGGCAAAATTTGTCATTAATTTTGATAAGTATTTAGTTGGAGCAACTCCAATTGAAGCAGGTAATCCTAATTTTTCAAAAATTTTAATTTTAAGATTTCTTGCAAAAATAAAAGCTTCATCTTCTTCAATATAACCACTTAAATCACCAAAAAATTCATCTATAGAAAATTGCTCAATTATTGGAATTTCAAGTTCCAAGAGCTCTTTTAATCTATTTGATAAATTATCATAAAGTTCATAATTTGGGGCTATCATTTTTAAATGTGGACAAAATCTTAAAGCTTCATTTACACTCATGGCAGTTTTTACCCCAAAAGCTCTTGCTTCATAAGATGAAGTTGTTATTATTCCTCTAATTTTTCCATTTTCATCTTTGAAATATTCATCGTTATTTTTACTATTTGAGCTAATAATTTTACTAGAAAAACAAGCCCTATTTACAGAAGCTTTTCTTGTTAATTTTTCGCTTGAAAAAATATCATTGTTATTCCTTCCTCCAACTGCAACAGGTATATTTAAGAGGTTTTTATCAATAGTTCTATGAGCTGATACAAAATAACAATCTAAATCAATATGAATAAACATAATACAATTATATTATAAAATTTTATAATCTATTAAAAATATTGCAAATTGAAATATAATTATTTTTTAAATTTTGGAATAAAATATGTATCGTTTAGTTACACTAAAATAGTTTAATTTTTATAAAAATTCTTTAATTATTTTACTCAACTTTCGCACATAAAACCGAGCTGTTTTTTAGTGTGAACTCTTAGTATCTC
>CAYLKG010000096.1:0-6024 GCA_964384195.1 uncultured Aliarcobacter sp.
AAAAAATGGAAACATAAATGTGAAACAGGTGGAAACATTATCTGAAATTTTACAATTATGCTTCATTTCATAACTAACTTGTTGTAAAGAATCAGAATAAGAGTAACCAGCTTTTCCATACTCAAACATTCTTCTTTTTGCAAAATTCCATCTTAATCCATGACTGCCTTCAGAAACTTCTTTTGAAATTAGTGCTGCTTGTTTTATATCATTATAATAATTTTGTCTATTGATTTTAAATTTTGAATTTAACGATATATAATTTTCTAATTCAGCATAAGTTTCAACTGAGACTAAAACCTCACCTTGTTTTCCACCTTTCTCTTTTGTAAAGATAATTCCTTTTTCAATTTTTGTAACTTTATCAATTTTGGTTCCAAGAAGTTGCTCAGGTTTTATTAAAGCAACTCCTTCAATTCTAGCTCCACCTTCTAGTTGAATTTTTGCTGCAAGTTTGTTCATGAGATTTTTTAAATTTGAAATTAAAAGAAGAGGATTTGAATATGCTCTATTGTGATAATTATTTGCTACAAATTTTAAATCTCTTGCTTGATCAAGAATAATTTGTCTGATTGAAAAGTCATAATCTTTTTCTATCTTATGGATATTTTTTGAAAAGTTTTTTAATGCAATTTCTAACTTACCAAGTGCAGCTGAAATTTTTTCAAGATATTGTTTTGAAGGATAGTATTCAATCTTATAATCCATATAAGCTTCAATATGTTGAGCTTCTATATTTTCAAAATCTTTTATCTGCCAGTGTTCTTTTAAATAGTTAAAAAAGTTGTTCCAAACTCTTCTGTAACTCTCCATAGTTTTATAACTTGAAACCATTTGATAGTGTTCATGGTTTGAATTTATCTTATCTTGTTTCTTCGCTCCTTCTTGAAAAATTTGTTTAACTAGTTGGCTAGATTGATAATATACACTTCCTCTCATTTTATCCTCTTGTTAATATTTATTTTGATAGATTAAGCTCCTATCTGAAGCAAAAGTTTGTTAAGTCAATCTGCTTTTATTTATAGATTCTTGCATTTGAATCTTGATATGATTTTTTGTTATCACTTGCACAACGACAAAGGAAACTCGTAAGCTTCTAGTATTATATTGTTTGATTTTTATTTTTAGTTTGTTAAAAGTAATTATGCTTTTGCAAATTAAAAAAAGATAGAGTCTAATAGATATTTTAATTAAAGAAATATTTATTGTTTGCGTATATTTTCAAAAATATACTTTGCAGCAAGTTTACAAATTTTTTGTAAACTAATTATTAAAAAAGTTAAAGTTATAAAATTATAACATGAATTTTTGTTTATTGTTTTTAGATTAATTTTTTTGATAATTTAAATTTTTGCTACGGTTTCCTTTTTTTAAAGAAACTAAAGTAAGTAAGCCTACAATAAGGGTTTTATAAAGTGTTGATTTTTTAACAAAAAACAGTAAAAGAAACACTTAGGAAACATCAAAAGAAACAGTTTGTAAACAGTAAGAGCCAATTTTTTTGAAAATTTTTAGAGATTTTGAATCTAAAAAGAGATTTGATTTGAAAAAATAGCAGTTATTTTTTTGATGATTTTAATTTATTTTTTAAGTAATTAATCTCATTTTCTGTAATCATTTTGTAGATTCATTTTTATTTATTGTTCTTTCTTTTATAATATCTGCAATCTCTAAAGATTCTAAATATTCATCTTCTTCATTTGTAAAATGATTAATATATAAGCCAAAATCTTTTGGATTTATATTAAAATGTGATTTTATTTTTCCATAAATTAAATTATTAGTTTGAGTTAAAATCTCTTTACTATTTTCATCTACAATATCATTTTTTTATATCATAAGCGTATAAGATTTTATTTACTTCATCTAATTTAATTGCCATTGAATAATCTTTAATGATGAATATTTATTTTTCTTTATTTATGTAATTATAGAACTGTTTCTTCTTATCAAAATATTAATTTATTAGATTAGTTACTATGAAATAAAAATGCAAAACTTACTCAATTATTTTTACTCTCAACATTTTTTTTCGCTGAAAAAAGTGCAACTCCTACAATTCCTAAAACAATTGGAAGAAATAAAAATATTCCACTTACTATTGTTGTTGTCATATGTCTTTTCCTTTTTTAAAATAATATAATAGTTTTAAAAAATTAACTATTGAATATTTAATTTTTTTTGTATTTTTTAATTTTGTTTTTTAGTCTTTAAATCTTTTTTATAGGAATATTTTCTAGAAGCTGAGAATATTCCTATTACTAAAAATTGTCATCATAAAAATTGATCCATGAGTGATTGGGATTTTCATAATTCATTTATTAAAGTTTATATCTTTATTTATATCTTCTTTTAATTTTTCGAAAGCTTCTCCATTATGAGAACTTTGAAATACAGAATCAAAAATTTTAACATCAGAAAGAGAAGCTTTTTTATCTACAGTTTTAATAGCTACAAATGAAACAGGCTTTTCTACTTCTTTTTTTGAATTACCAAACATAGAAAATATTGCACTTACTCCAACTCCAATTACAGCAGAAGTTAAATCCGAATTAGAATTACTTGCAGCATTCATTGCTGATTGTCCAACAACAATGTGACTTCCATTATTACTGTTATTTGAAATATTAAAATCACTACTTGATTTTAATAAAGAAAACTCAATCCCCTTTTTATCTCTTTTAAGCTTATTTAACTCTTTTGAATAATAATCTCTTGAAAGTTCAAAATAAATCTCTTTGTCAGCATTTTCTTTTTTATCCACCATTTGCCAACCACCAGAAACAATTTGTTTTTTTATCTCAGAAGATAAAGGATAATAAATTGAAGAAAATTCTGTTACTATAGCACCACCTTTTAAATCAAGACTTGCAATATCAAAAGAGATTTTAGATGTTCTATATCTGTCTCTTTTTTCCTTGTTTTCAAGCAGTTGAACGAAATAAGAGTATAAAGTTTCAACTTCTTCATAAACTTCAATCATATTATCATAGCTTTTGTCATAAATTAGTTTGTTCTTATCCGGAGACAATCTAAATTTCATACCCTCAATCTTTTTGCCTTCAGAATTAACAACTTTATTATATTTATATTGTTTTTTTGGATCAGATGGATTTGTAATTGTATAGATATATGGAGGTGTGATTTCAATATTGTTTAAATCCTGAACCATATTTTCTAGAGATTCTTTTATTAATTTTGGATTTATATCTTCATAATAAACTTTTACTTTGGAATTATTTTCTAAAGATTCTTTAGAAATATTTCCTACGGCATTTTTTTGTCCACAACCAGCTAAACCAATAGCCACAATAGCAATACTTGCTATTTTCATAAATATTTTTTTCATTTTTCCCCTTCGTATAATTATTAATCTTAGATTTTTAAATTAATTAATGCTCATCATTTTGATTGTCCCACATACTCCACCAAAAAAATGCACTCCAAAAAGGAGATAGCTTTTCTTTTCTAGGAAGTTTTTTTCTAGGTTCTTTATCTCTTTGATAAAGCCTAAAAATTATAACAGGAATTAGTATAATTAGTATTGCATTTATAAAAGAAGAATTTCTTTCTTCATCTTTCATTTGTCTCAAAAAAGCTTCTTTTTGTTCATTTGTTACTTTTGTTGTACTTTTTTCTACTATTTTTTCAAAATCTTCTACTGTTGTTCTTTTTAAATCTATAATCCTAAAAAGATAACATTTACTATTGATAAATTCTAGATATTTTCCATTTAACCAATCTTTTGGGTGCTTATTAAGAATATTTTCCGAAATAGCCATTATGTCACGCAATTTATTATCTAGCTCTGATTCACAACCTTTTGGCATTACAACGCTTTTTTCCCACTCATTTGAATTTGAATCGCTAAGAGAGTTCATCGTTTTTCCCATATCCATATTTGATTTTTGAATAGGAGCTACTGATGGTGTATAAGATGAAATTTTCTCTTTATCTTTATTTGTATTTTCGCCTATATCATTGCTAGTGGAATTTATTTTTTGATTTATTTCATCCGATTTTTTTAATTGTTCAGTATTTGATCTTTGCCAAAATTCTCTTCCTTCAGCCGCCATTTCAGCAAATAAAGAAAGATTAAAAAAAATTACTAATATGAATGTAACTCTTTTCATATTGATTCCTTGTGTTGTTTATTAATCCTATAGGATAAAGACTAAATCATTTTATCTTAATAAAGTTTAATCTTTATTTTAACTCTATAGGATAAATTTAATGGAAATTAATTTTAGTAACTGCACTGATGAAGAGATAAAATCTTTTTATAAAAAAATATCTAATAATGTAAAGAAAATTAGATTAGAAAAAAATTTATCTCAAGAAAAATTAGCTCTTGATATTGGTGTTAAATCAATTGCTTTTTATTCAAATTGTGAAAACAATAAATATCAAAAACATTTTAATTTAGAACATCTATATAAAATCTCAAAATCATTAAATGTAAATATTGAAGATTTTTTTAAATAACATTTATTAAATCTTTTGAAATATATTTGTATAATTTAAATCATTTAAAACTATTCAAAGGCCTTATTAATCATGTATAGATATCTAATTGTATTACTTCTGACTATTTTTCCATCTATTATAATTATTATAAATGATGTTGAACAATCTCATATATATTTATCATTTTTATTTTTTGTATGTCTATCGGGTATTTATATAAATTACTACAGAGATAGCCCAAAAGTAAAAGAGTTTATTGATACTTTTTTTTAAAATATCAAATATTTGCTTTTACAAATGGTAAATCTTCAAAAAAATCACATAGATTTTTTAATCTCTCATAATCATTAACTCTTAAAATTACAACATCATTTTTAGCTTCATCTTCTGATTTTAATACTATTTTTTCAAAATCTTTTGCATTTAATTTATCAAAATATAGTTCCATATCTTTTTGAAATGTTTCTTGGCTTAATATTTTAGTTTTTTGCATATTTTCTCCTGTTAGTTCTTTTTCTTTTTAGTACTAAATATTTTTTATATCTGTAAAACTCTTTTTTAAAACTATTTTCTACATAAAATCTAATACCAAATAAAAAGAAAAGTATTGCCATAAAGCTTACTAAAATTGTTCCATCATTTGCGTTGTAATAAAATGCAGTTGCTATATAAAAAATAAATACCCATAGTAATAATTTACCTTTAAAAAAATATATTAGAAATAAAAACATATATTTATAGAAAAATCCTCTAGGTATCATATTTTTATTCCTTAGTTTCACATCTAGAAATTATTAGTTTTGTGGGACCTTTAACAAATTTATAACTATCATCAATTATCCAACCATCAGCTTTTGAGACTTCTATTTTTATATTGTGTACATTACAAACAATAGTTTTATTACTGTTAAAATCATTTGTAATGTCAAATCGAACTTTTTCAATCGAAAGTATATATAGAATGGGAATTAAAATTAAGAATATTATAAATAGTGTCCAAGGAACTATTTTTTCATTTGTTTCACTATATTTATTTAATCTATTTTGATTCATTTGCAATACCACTATCCTTTTTATTATTTTCAAGTTCAAACACACTATTGGAAGATTTAGAAACTATTGATTCTCCAGATGCAAGTAATATAGCCCAAAATGCAATATAAATTAAAACACTATTAAAATCCATATAATCATTATCTTGAAAAAACAGAGTATAAAAAAAGCCATATATAAAAGAGCCTATTAAAACTAATATTGATATAACTGTTAAAAATATCCCAAAGCTATGAAAAAAGTGATTCATATTTTTATAAAATTTACACATATGTTTCCTTTATATTTTTTACTCTGTTTTATTTGATATACAGTTATATAAAATAAATGTATTTTTACCATCACTAACTCTATATTTATTGTTTTTATCAAATTCAAACCCTAATTTTTTAGAAACAATAAAGTTGTCACATATAATTTCTTTTTCATTTTCAAAAGCAATATAAATCTCTTTTCTTTCTTTTTGAGCAACATAAAAAACTACTGTTGCAAAAATAATAAAAA
>CAYLKG010000097.1:0-5963 GCA_964384195.1 uncultured Aliarcobacter sp.
TCTAAGAGAATAAAACTTTACAAAAAATTGTTCAATTTTCTTGGGGTATTATATATGGAATTTAATACTAAAGAATTTGCCTTTGAAGTTACTAAAATTGAAGAACTTTTATATGATACTTTATCAAGAACATTAGATAAAGTAGATAAATTAAATATTAAGTCTATTATGTATATTCCTGATAAGTTTGACTTTGTTCCTTTAACTACAATAGTTTTAAAAAATAAAAATTTAAAAGAAAAAATATTAGATGAAAAATTTTTTATAAAAACAACACCTATTTTATTCCCTCAAAAAAAGGTTACCATAAAAAGAGATAAAATATTAGGTGTAATTGATAATACAGATGATTTATATTTATCTAAAATGGAAGTTGATAATTTTTCAAAACTATTAAAAATTGAAAATATTAGTTTTCTCAGTTCTAATGAACGAGAAAAGTGTAGCCTAGAAATGAAAAATACAAACATTTTACATGTTACAACTCATGGTTTTCCAATTACCAATTTATCAGACCCTTATTATGCTGACTTAAGTGGAAATATAAAGGATCCTCATTGTATCAATACAAATCATATTCAAGAAAACTTTTATAAATATAATTATAATTTGGTTATATTAAACTCTTGTCATAGTTCATCAAGTATCCTAAGAAGTCAGCAGAGTACACAAAAAGCACCTAATGAACTAAAAACAAATGATATTTTTAATTTTCCTATTATTCTTTTAATGAATAGAAAATCAGCTGTCATTTCATCTGTTTGGAGAACTTTTGATAAATTTGCGTTAATATTTTCTTATAATTTAGGTAAAAATATAGAACAAAGTAATGATATTGAGAAATCATTTTCTAAATCATTAGCTACAATATATGATATAGAATTAAGTAGTATAAATGAAAATTTAAATAACTTAAACCAAGAAGCTAAAGAGTTTATTGAATCAAATACAAATACCATATTGAATATGGTAAAGCATCCTTATTGTTATGGAACTTATCAGCTTTATACATTATTTTAGTATAAAACCTAGTAACGAACGACTTAGCATCTTGAAGTCAACCGTTAAGCTGCTAAACCTCTTACTTTTAGAGCAGCTTTTACTAACAATAAGCTTGTTCCAAAAAGAGTTGAATTTTTGAACATATGAAGTAGTCAAATTAACTACTTCTTTTTAACTACATCTTTAATTGCTCTATAGATTGTATTACGAGCTACATGAAAAAACTTAGATAACCATTCAACAGACTTTCCTTTCTCATGCTGATTGTATATAAAATTTTTCTCTTTATTACCCAGACACTTTTTGTGGACGTTATTTGTGGGTTTTTAGGCTGTTTTATATATAATGTATATTCAATAAATAGTTAGGTAAACGTCAGTAAATTTATGTTAAAATCAATAGATTTATAGTGAAGGATTGAATTTAATGATTGAAGAGAGAAAAATTGCTTTTGATAATATAAGTCGTACTCTAGCAATTACCCGTTACGATATTGAGCAACATCAATTAATTAACGACCAATCGTTAAATATTCATGGAGAAAACTGGTTTAGAGATATTTTTAATTTTGTCTATAACACTAATTTTTTTGTTAATGCAAATCTTGAAACTAAAACTGGCAATGCATCAGCCGTTGACTTAATAGACAAAGACGAAGAATTAGCTTATCAAATTACTACTACAAGAACAAAAGAAAAAGTAGATAATACATTAAAAAAAATAAAAACTACCGAATATAAAGATTATACATTAAAAATATTCTTTTTATTAGAAAAATCAAAATTTAATAAAGATACAAAACAATATTTTAAAGATGAATATAGCATAAATATAGAAGATTATCTTATTGATTATACTGACTTACTTAAGTCTATAGAAGCATTAGAAACAGATAAATTAATTGAACTCAATAAAAAACTTTTCATTAAATCAGCTGAAAAATATACAGATAATATTACATTAAGTTTAATATTTCAGCATTTAGTTAAAGAAAAAAAGAATGTTATAGTTGATTATATGGATGATGATTTCGGTACAGTTGACACCAATGCTAAATTAAGTTTAAACAAAATAAATGAAAAAATTAGTGCAGAAATAAAAAGATCTCTTGATTATAGAGTTATTTTAGATGATTTTTGTAATGTCGATAATTTATTAACAGATTTAAAAAGCTACATTATAGATGATATTTATAAAAATATCTTGTTAGAAAAATTAAAACAAAAAACATCCGAAAAAGAATTAGTAGATAAAAAAACATCTGAATTGCAAGATATAGCTATAGTTCATAAAATAGATTTTAACAAGCTTGTTTCTCAACTGCATAGAGAAATTGAAAATAATATTGAAATAATTGATTTTAATTCAATGAATATTGCATGGATTATTATTGCATACTTCTTTGAATTATGTGATGTAGGAGTTGATGAAATATGTTAATGCCAACAAAAATTATTAAGCCTGTTGATTCAATATTTTCAATATCTGCTTTTGTAATTAAGGTGCTAGAATCTAATGATATGAATCTAGATGAGTTAAATGAGGAAGTTAATAAAGCATATTATAAAAGAATTTCTTTAGACAAGTTAGTACTAAGTCTAAATTTCTTATATTTAATAAATAAAATAGAGTTAAAAAATGAAATTATTACAATTAACATCTGATAATCCAAATTTTAAAACTTTGGATTTTAATCCTAATCTAAATATTGTTGCAGGGTTACAGTTGAGTGAAAAAGATAAAGATACTATTAATGGTATTGGAAAAAGTTCAACACTAACTTTATTGCATTTAATGTTTGGATCAAAATTAGATTCTAAAAAACCAAAAGAAGCAAAATTAAAAAAGTTTTTAAAAACATATGGAACTTTTTATTTAACTTTTACTCATAATAACAAAGCATACGAGATTAAAAAAGATTTTTCTAAAACAGAGTATTATATTAATGATGCAAAAATTACTCAAAATGATTATCGTGATAAATTATCAGAAATTTTTCTTGAAAAAGAACATGATTTAAAGTTTAAACAAGTATTTAATTGTTTCGCAAGAAGATTTGGTGGTGACTATTATAGTGATCCTTTAAGACAACAAGGACAACCGTTAAATGATTATTATCAAAGATTTGTAAATCTAAAATTATTAAATATTGAAATGGATTTAGTTAAAGAAAAATTTATAGTAGAAGATAAAATTGCTAAACTTGACAAAGCAAAATCGGTAATTGAAGAATATCAAGAAGCTCTTGATACAACAAATTTAAAAGATTTAAAGGATGAATTTGAATCTTTGAAAAAAGACAAAAGTAATTTTATTATTGCTAAAAATTATGATCATTTAAAAATTGAATCTGACGAATTAACTAAAGAATTAAACGAGTTAAGAGATAAAATCCAAAAAATTAGAAATTTATTACAAAAAAAAGAACAAAATTTATTAGTATCGGAAAATATAAATATTGATGTAAATGAAATAGAAAACCTTTATAAAGAAGCATCTTTTTTCTTTGATAGTAAAATAACAAAAAGACTTGAAGATGCTCAAAAGTTTCATAATACGCTTATATCAAATAGAAAAAAAAGAATTGAAATTGAAATAAAAGAATTAACAATAGAATTGAATGATTTAAATATTGAAGTAGAAAGGATTTCTAATAAAAGAGATGCTTCTTTAGAAATATTAAACAATAGCGGTGCATTAGAAGAGTATAACTCAATTGAAGAAAGAATTAAGCTTTTGAATTCAGAAATACAAAAATTAACAAAATATGAAGAAACTTTAAATGATTTCAAAAGAGATAAGAGTGCTTTGAATGTAGAAAGTGCAAAAATTAAAGAAAAAAGTATTTTATATCTAGCAAAAGAAAAAGAGTTTTTAGGAAGTATTGAAGATAAATTCCGAGAAATAGTTAAAAGATTTTATGATAACCATGGAGGTTCATTAGAATTAAAAGAGACTAAAACTGCAAAGTACTTGTATGATATAGCTGTTGAGATTCCAAGAGGTTCTTCTCAAGCAATTGGAGAAATAGAGATTTTTTGTTATGATGTTTTATTATATAAACTTAATAAAGAGATATTAAATTTTATGGCTCATGATGGTTATATCTTTTCAGAAATGGATCCTAGACAAAAAGCAACTATTTTTAAAGTTATTTTAGAGTTAATTCAAGATAATGATCTTCAATATTTTATTAATATTGGTGAAAGTTCTTTAAAAGAAGTGTTGGAACAAAAAATATTAGCCGATAGAGATAAAGAACAAATAAGTAAAAGTATAATTTTAGAACTTTATGATAAGAATCCTAAAAATTGGCTATTTGGGCAAGAATTTAATTAAATACCTAACTAATCAGAGAAACTTAACAAGGCTTACTTTAGTCATTCTCAACCTCTTAATTTTTGAGCAGTTTTTACTAATGGAAAGTTTGTTCCGAAAAGAGTTTAATTTTGAAGTGTTTTGAGTAAGAGATTAAGAAAAAATATTGAAGTAGTCAAGACTCTTTTCGGTTTTGTGTAAGTGAAAAAGAATCAGTTGACTGATTCATCTTATCTGGCTACAGTTCATAGAACATAGATAGATTAAGAACATTTCTATCATTTTGTTTTTCAATGCCACGGAATGATTCCCAAAAGAAGACATAATTTAATTTGAGAAGTAGGTAAAAAATGACAGATATAGAGATTAATGAACTTTCCATAGAAGTAATAACATCAATAGCAGAAGATTTACGTGTTGCTTACTATGACAAAGTAGGCGGGACGCTTACAATAGAATGGGGAGTGGAACAAAGTATTAACGCTTATGCTGACTCAAATTCCAATCCTGAAAGTTCTCCAAATCATAAAATTATAATTAATTACGAATTGCTTCGCGCAATATATAGAGATATAGAGACTTATTGCTACTATATTGAAAATAATGTAGACAGTGAAGTATTTGAAAATCTTTGCGGAAAAGACATGCAACCAAAAGATTTATTAACTAATTATTTTTCGAAAGAATCATACCATAGGAATATTTTTTTAGCATCAATTACATGGGTATTTTTTCATGAATTAGGACATCTGAAGCAAGAACATGGATACGTTAGAAGTATGTTCAATAAGTTAGGAGTAACTCTTATTAGTGAGTGCAGTATTAATAATGAAAAAACATTAGAAGGAAAAGCAGCAGCAGTATCACATATTACAGAGATAGCAGCAGATTTTGAAGCTATCAACATATGTAATTTAGAATTAATAAAACACTTTAAAGGGAAAGATATGTTGTTACCTGCAATATTTCTTTTTACAAGCGGAGTGTCACTTGCTATCTATGCATTTTATAATAAAAAAATACTAATGGAATCAAATATTCCTCAAGGAACTCATCCAAACCCTTTAGTTAGACTAGAAATAATGCTTCCTCAAATATGGGAATTTTTTAGTATACCTCAATTGGAAGAGGTGTTAAAAGTAAAACTTTCAAGAAAAGATTTGGTATATACTTGTCAGTCTGCTGCATCATCAGTAGGTATTTTTTGGATGAAAAAAAATCAATTACCATTAGATACTGATTCTCTTAATAATTTAACACAAGGAATGTATCAGCGTCCTGAATTAATTACATATATGAAAATATTAATAGAAACTTGGGATGAAATAATCCCTATTATTAATTTGAATAGAAGCAAGAGAGAAATTATCACAAATGATTTTGGATTACTTTATTTTACTGATGAATCCAGATCACTTTATGATGCAAATATGAACAAGTAGAGATAGATGAAAGAATAAAAGAGAATAAGTTCTAAGTGATAAATTAAAAGTGAATTTAGAATTAACACCCCTGAGAGGAATCACCACTTTTGTAAATAATAATAAATAACGCTCCGAGCAGTTTCTCGGCTCATTTCAAACGTTCCACAACCTCTTATTTTTGGAGCACTTTTTAGTAATAGTGAGCTTGTTCCAAAAAGA
>CAYLKG010000098.1:0-5912 GCA_964384195.1 uncultured Aliarcobacter sp.
TCTTTTTGGAACAAGCTCACTATTACTAAAAAGTGCTCCAAAAATAAGAGGTTGTTTAATATTTTAATATCTATTTAGGTTATAGGAAACATTCCAGTATAATTAATAATCAATATTTAGAAAAGAGAAATTACATGATTAAAAAAAGACAACATTATGTTAGTAGGTATTATTTGAAAGCTTGGTCTAATAGTAAAGAACAAATATATTGTTTGAGAGAGAATAAAATATTTTTTTCTAACTTAATGGGTGTTGCTCAAGAAAAATATTTTTATGAATTACAAAATTTAACTGAAGATGAAGTATCCCTAATAAATAGATTAGCTATCGATACATCACCAGAGAGTATGAGAGAATCTCATTTAGACTTTTTAAATAAATACTTACTTGTTTTTAATGTAGAAAAAACTCTTAAAAATAAAATTATCCCCATAAAACAAAAAGATTTTGATGAAACCATGAATATGATGAAAAAGAATTTTGAAGAAGATTATCATGCTCATATTGAAGGAATAGGACATAAATATTTAGATTTAATAAGAAATCAAAATATAGAATTTTATTATAATGAAGATAGTGAAGATAGAATAGCATTTTTATTTTTTATCAATCTACAGTATATGAGGACAAAAAAAAGAAGGAATTCTATTATAAATGAGTTCAAAAATGATAATATAAATATGCGAAAATTATGGCCAATAATGGCACATATATTTTCAACAAATATAGCTTTAAGTCTACATATAGATAAAGAGTTTAAATTAGTTTTATTAAAAAATGAAACAGGTATTAAGTTCATTACAGGTGACCAACCGCTAATAAATACTTATAGTATTCAAGATAAAAAACTACTAGAGCATGATGAATTAGAATTTTATTACCCTATAAGTCCTAAACTTGCAATTTTAATTACTAAGAAAATAAAAGGTATAAAAGAAATTGATATAACTGATAGTAAAATCATTGAAGATTATAATCAAATGATAAATAATTTAAAAGAAGAACAAATATTTGCAGAAAATAAAGAAGAATTAGAAAAATATATAAAAGAACAACCAATGGAGCTATTTACACAAATAGTAGGTTGAGGAAGAAGCTGTTCAAAATTTTATGTCCTATTTAGGGGAACTAGATCAATCTTCTAATTCAGTATAATCAGCTGTAAAATGAACATTGTCAATCCAATCTTGGATAGTAGTAAATTTCAAAAAATCATTTCTATCATGTTTTAGTTTATTGATAACATCAATAGCAAACTGCTCATAATGTTTTAAAGCAAATTCATCATTCTTATAATCAGCTAGTATTGCTAATGCAGCTTGTCTTGGACCAGCACCATTGTATCCCCAAAGAACACCCATTGAAATATTTTTTAAATCTATTCTTGAGTCTATGACTTTATTCTCTTTAAATATATGATGTCTAGAATCTTCAGATCCTTTTTTATTAAATTCTAAAAAGTATCCATTTTTTGGTTTTTCTTTTTTTAAATTAAAACTAAAAGAGAATAAATTTATTGATGGTAATTCCATTGTTTTCCTTTTTCAAATTTGATTTTATAGCAGAATTCCTTAATATATAAAATCTAGTGACTCAATAAGCTACTTAATGATATTTCTACTTTTAAAAATTTTTACTCAATAATAATTCTTTGTTTTTTATAGATAGGGCTATCTAAAAATATTTCAATGGAATTTTCTCCTGTGAGCATATTAAAATATACTTTACCATCATAATTTAAATCATTTGGTGCTATTTCAAATTCATTTAAAGTAAAAGAATAAATTTTTTTCAAAGCATTTAGGATTATAGGCATTATATTTATATAAACTTGCTTGTGAGGATACCTCTCTTTATCCGCAGCTTCTTTGATCTTTTTAAATGATAAATCACTTTCATATTTAGGGATGTTGTTTTGTCTCTGATTTTTTTTCTCTTGATTATAAGTAATAAGATCCTCATAATTAAAATATATTTGAACTAAATTTGGTCTTTCTCTAACATCATATCCGTCATAATTTGCAAGTAAAAATTCTGCACCATTGTATTTTTTATACTTATCATGTAATGTCATTGATTCTAACCAATTTTTTAATGGATACAAAGAGTGATGCACAACATTTCTTATTTCAACAATTAAAATACATTCACCATAATCAAAATAATTGAATTTGCTAGAGTATGGTTTTAATTGATCATATAAAGCATGATATTTTTCTAATATGGATTTCTGGGAATTAATTAAGTTAGTAACATACTCTTCATTGTCAATCTCTATTAAGTGTGTCTTTAATCTCTGCTCTAAAAAAATTCTCATTTCAGTTGATAGTTCATTTATCTTATTTATAAGCTTTTCTTTTATCATTTAGGTTCCCTTTTCATTCATTATAGAATCTATATTCTTAGAACTTAGTAATACAATAATGGAGAGGTAACTAAAATTCTTACTTAGAATTTAAAAGTATCTAAGTTATAAAACAAGTTCAACAACCTGTTATAACTAGCTTTGTAGTTTTAATATTGTAAATTGTAATAGTTCATTTCGTAATAATAAATATATGATAAAATTCAATAAATTATTATTTAGATTTTAGAATACATTTGGATATACCAAATAAGGTTTACTTTAATTAATGGACTTAGATTATGAAAACATTTTATAGATTTAGAAGCATAGATAATTTACTTGGTGAAAAATATAATGAATTAGAAAATCAATCTATTTATTTTGCTTCTCCTAATCAGCTTAATGACCCAATGGAAGGATTTAAAGATTTAGTCTTTAATGGTGATTCAATTACTTATAAAAATCTTTTTAAACACTATTTAATGTGTTTAGAAAGAATCTCTTCACTTTATATTATTGCAGGAGAGGAACATCATAAAATTACAACTGATAATATACCAATTTATGATAGTTTTGATGATTTCCCAACTCCTATGTATAAAGAACTATTTGAAAAAATATCAAAAGAGTTCTTTAATATATTTGAAGATTTTATTGATACTATTGCTACAAGAACCACTCCTATCAAAAGAGATGAATTAAGTTCTTATTTTGATAATATTCATTTTATTACTCTTGAAATAATTTATAGAAACTTTGAAGAAAAAAACTTTATTCCCAAAAGAGAAAAAATTGATAATATTGATTTGGAAATTGTAAATAAAATAAAAGAATCAATTAAACTTAAAGAAAAACTTCTAAAAGAAGAAAAGGGTTTTGAAAAACTTGATGCATTGATATTTATTCAAAAACAAATACATGATGAACTTGCTTTGATTAATAATGCCCAAAATAAATTTGTAATTGACTTCCCAAATAAAAACTTTCTTTTAATAGACTTTGTAAATATCTATTTAGAAAGCCTTGAAAAGTTGATGTATCCCAATTGGTATACTGCTTGTTTTATGAGTGAATCTCATAACTCATCAGTATGGGGACATTATGGAGATAGTCATAAGGGAGTTTGTTTAATCTTTGAAGCTAATGAAAAAGAATCTATTTCTTTTTCAAATGGAAAAATTGGTGAAGATTTAAATGGTATTGTTAGAGGTAATACTGAACATAAATTTTATAAAGTCAATTATCAAGAGGGATATCCTGATACTGATTTCTTTCGTTCTATAGGAAGATTACCTATTCCAAAACTTTATTCAACTTGGTATAAAGGTTATGATTGTAATAGCAAAATATTTGATGACTTTAAGGAAGATCAAGACAAATGGAGAAAAAACTATTGGGACACTTTTTATAAAAATATTTTAACTAAAACAAAAGATTGGGAATATGAAAAAGAATATAGGCTAATATTAAGTGCTCTTCTTGATGATGAGATAAAAAAAGAGAATAGAATTTTACAATATGATTTCAAACAATTAAAAGGTCTTATATTTGGTATTAAAACACCTTTAGAGGATAAATTAAAAATCATTGATATAATTGCTAATAAATGTAAAATTAATAATAGAAGTAATTTTGAATTTTATCAAGCTTATTATTGTCATAAAAATAAAAATATCCAGCATAAAAAACTAAGTTTAATAAAATTTAAAAATTAAAAGGATTGATCCGGCTACAATAATTCATACTTAGAATTTAAAAGTATCTAAGTTTTAAAAATAAGTTCCACAAACTGTCATTTCTGAGATATTTATTAGATAACAATACTTATTTCAAATTTAATATTCTCACAATAGGCACAAATATTTGGTGGAGATAAAATTGTAACAACAGATATATTAGATATAGTTTTACATCATTTTCATATAATTAATATTCAAGGAGATAGTTATAGATTAAAAGAAAAAAGAGAATCAAATATCAAAACACTATAAAAGAAATTTTCTAATAATCATATATTTTTTAAATATTGTAACAATAAAGTTTTTTTGGAACAAAATATTCTACTATAAGTATTTTGAATAATATCTATTGCATTTTTGCCAACTCTATAATATCAACTTCCAAATTATTTGTTTTTTTCTCTAAAATAAATTGCAATTTTTCAACATTAAAATCTATACCATCATTAAGAACAATACGAATTTTATCATTAGATATAAATTCGGTATCATAATTATATTTATTTTTAACACATAGAACTAAAACAAACATTTGACTACCAGTAAAAAGTTCAGATTCTTTTTCTATTGAAATACTCTTTATATCTTTATAATATATTTTACTCTTAGTATTTTTAGCAAAATCTTGAATATATTCATTAGTTAATATTAATTTTGGTGTTTTCCTTTTTTTCAAAAAATATCTAATTAGTATTATTGCTGACAGAAAGAAAACAAAACCTAAAAACATTTCAATTAGTTTAAATTTATTAAAAAAACTTATTCCAATTAGAACAAAAATAGGAGGAATTATCATAGAAAAATAAAATCCTATTTTACTTGTATAAATTGGAAATGATTCACTATTATGTGTTTCATCAGTTTCTTCTTCATAATTTGGGAAATTAAAAATCTCAAATACTAAATCCCCATCATTATCATATGATAAATATACATATGATTTTTCATAATTAGGATTTATTAAAATTAATTCATTATCTGTATTTTTTGCAATTTCTGAAAAACCATATCTAGAGTACTCCTCTATCATTTTAGTAGATATATCTTGAAAAGATTTTCCATTATTATCAGTAAATAATAATTTATAAATCCCATTTGATTTAAGTTCTAAAGTTTCGATTAAACTAGAGACTATTTTTTTGTCGTCATTTATTATATTTTCTTCTTTTAGAATATATCTAAATGTAAAAGACAATATACTAGTAGCAAAAACAATAATAAAAACATTTAAAATAGGATTTAATATATTAAATATAAGAGGAGAAAGATCTAATAAAATACCACGAGCTTGACCTATAATTAAACTAAAAGAAATAGGAAAAATAATAACTAGAAGATACATTAGGAGTCTATAGTTTTTAGTAAGTTTCCAAGAGTCTCTAAAATCCATTTTTTTATCAATTGCAACACTAGGTAAAACCAATGACATTCTGGAAAATATTATAGTTGAGACTAAAAAAACTAAGGATAATGCTAATAAATGTACACTCTTATTTTCAAATAGTTTCAATATTACAATTAATGGTATAAGAGTATATAAAGAAATGAGAATAGATAATTTAATACATTGAAATAAATAAGATATTTCTCTAGATGTAAATTTAAAATTTCCCCATTTAGAAACAGACTTATTTCCTAGAATTAAAATTCTATGTGTAGAAATAGCAATCATCATTGAAATTATGAATAAAACAATAAGATTTAATAAAAATATATAATAATTTTGAATTTGCTTTTTGCCATCAACAATTATTACATTATCTAAATTGATAAACTATAATACCCCAAAATGTCAAGACAACTTTTTCTAAAATCTTATTCTCTTA
>CAYLKG010000099.1:0-5850 GCA_964384195.1 uncultured Aliarcobacter sp.
GTAATTCTTTTTAAAAGAAAAGCATTTACTAAAGAGGTAATTGATTTTATGAAACCTATATTTAAAAAAGTGTGTAAAGATTTTGAAGGTGAACTAATTGAATATGATGGAGAGAGTGACCATGTGCATCTATTAATTATCCGCCAAAAATATCAATCTTAAAACTTGTAAACTCACTAAAAGGTGTTTCAAGTAGAAGAGTAAAACAACAAAAATTTCAAAGTGTTGATTCTAAGATATGGGGAGATTCACTTTGGAGTCCTAGCTATTTTGCAGGGAGTTGTGGTGGTGCTTCACTGGATGTTGTAAAAAAATATATAGAACAAAAAGAAACACCAAACTAATGCTTTCATCCTCTCCCTGAAGGAAGAGGTTTTTCGCATTAAGAGGATAAATGATTGATAGTACAAAACCAATAGATGATGCAACACCACTTGACGATACATCAGGATTAAAACTTTCTAAAAATAAATCTTATACATTAAAAGAGATTTATAGTGAACTGCCCAATCGCTAAAGACGATTGGGCTTCTTGTTTCATTGTACCATAGCTAGTTACAACTCCATAATAACATGTTTAGATAATCTATTGCTATCATTATAATAGTGTATAATATGAAAAAATATTTAGTTTTTAGGGGGTTTTTGTGAAAAATGAAACTTTTGCTTTAGAA
This sequence comes from uncultured Aliarcobacter sp., assembly GCA_964384195.1. Classification (GTDB taxonomy): domain Bacteria; phylum Campylobacterota; class Campylobacteria; order Campylobacterales; family Arcobacteraceae; genus Aliarcobacter. The sequence goes on from CAYLKG010000099.1 coordinate 675, forward strand.
ATAGAACGATTTTTCGGGCATTTTGTAAATGAGTTAAAACTTACTAATAAATCAAAATATACAATTATCTCTTACAATACTACAATAAAAAGTTTTATTGCATTTATTATGCAGTATGAAAAATCTATTTCATTTGAAAATTTAAAGAAAATAGACATTATGAATTTTTTAGAGTATAAAAATCAGATGTTAGAAAAACATAGTGAATTAGAAATGAGTAGTAAAAAATTATATATTACTCATTTAAAAACATTTTTTACATTTATAAATGAAAATCTAGATATTGATATAAAACTATCTACTATATTTAAAATAAATATTAAACTTCAAAAAAGAACTCCAAAAGGAGTTGAAAAAGATGATGTAAAAATATTAGAAAAGTATTTAGCTAATTTAAATTTTAATAGTTTTATAAATATTAGATCATCTATGATATTAAAGATCCTTCTATATACAGGGGCTAGAAGAGGTGAGTTAGAAGTATTACAAATTAAAGATTTTTATGAAGATGAAGAGTTATATGTTATACATACAATTGGTAAAGGTGATAAAGAAAGAACTCTATATATCCCTAAAGTTTATATTCAAAAAGAATTATTGTATTACATTAATAATGGTATAAACTATATAGCTTCCACAAAATCAGGTAAAGTGATGGATGGTTCTCAAATATATAGATTTTTAAATAAAATTTATAAAAAAATTGGTATTAAATATTCAGGCGCTCATATACTAAGACATACTTTTGCAAAATCAATGATAGCTAAAGATGTAAATATAGTAACTGTAAAAGAGTTACTAGGACATGCAAGTATACAAACAACAATGATATATACAAATCCAAATCAAAAAGAGGTTCAAAAAGCTTATTTGAACGCGATAAAATAGGGTTTTATGGGACTTTATTTTATTAAATAATCAATTTTTAGCTGATTCAGCTCCCAAAATCTAGCAGGAGAGTTTTGGCTTTTTGTTGTTAAAATCTATCTTTTAAATTTTTATAAACCTTATCATTTTCTCTTTTTCCAACACTTAATACAAGAACTACTATTTCTTCATCTTTTACTTCGTAAGCTAATCTATAACCAACCGTTCTTAGTTTAATTTTATAAACATTTTCATAACCACTTAGTTTATCTTTTTCAACTTTTGGATTAACCAATCTTTCTTTTAATTTTTTTTTAAATTGTTCTTTTATTGTGGAACCTAATTTTTCCCACTCTTTTAAAGCTTTTGGTTTAAATTCAAGATTATAGCTCATCTAGATTTACTCTTATAGCTTTTTCATTATCTTTCAAAGCTTTATCAACTTCAAGAGATAAATGATAATCATCTATTATTTCCATCATTTTTTCATAAAGCTTGCTAGGAACTAAATATGCACTGGGTACATTATGATTTAATATTGCAATAACTTCATCTCCAGCTTCATTTAACAATTGAGTTGGTGACTTTTTGAGTTCTGTAACACTTGCTGTATAATTTGCTAAAATAGGTTGCATTTTAAATCCTTTTAAAGTATTAAATATTGTACTAAATATAGTACTTTCTGTCAAGATTTTAATTTAGCAAATATTTAATAGTTTTAAAATAACAAAAAATTAGTGTAAAGCCCCTATTTTAAATACTGGGATATAAGCGTGCTGATTAAGGTATTATGATCCGGTTACACTAAATAGGACATAGAGAATAACTATGTTAAAATTAGTGAAAGCGGAGAAAAATATGAAAAAAAATAGTTACAATCAAGAATTTAAAGAATCGACTATAAAATTTTGTATTGAAAATAGTTATAGATCATAAGATATTTTAGATCATTTGTGCCAGAAATTTAGTAAATATTATAATTATACCAAGAATATCCTATTGCAAAATCGGGGTTTAACAACAAACAACCAAAACTCTCTAACTAAAATTTTGTGGGAATATATTTATATCAAATTTAAAATATTATTTTGATGTTTTCGCTCTTCTATGCATTTTATAACAACACAATATTAGTACCACTTGTGCCAACAATGAAATAGCTGCTTTTCCAAAATTATGGATTATAATTGCTTTTAGTAAAGAAATCCAAAAAGCCAAAGTGGTATTTTATTATCAAACCCAATTTCTACATCATCATTTGCAACATAACCATTTTTATTCCCTTTTAGCTGTGTTGCATCTTTTGATGCACCCCCTATTTCGAATACATACTTATCATTCACTATAAAATCCCCTTTATCATGATAATGTACTTGATTGTTAAGTCCAAGTTGTGATACAAAAAAACTTTCTCTAATAGAACCTATATCACCATTTCCACAAGCAACTACAAAAAGATTTGGATTATCCAAAAGAAGTTTATCTGGTTTATTAATAGCTCTCATTCCTTCACCTGCTCTTACAATATGTATCAAACTTCCTGCATCCATTCTTTCTAAATATTTTTGTAAGGTTGGCCAAGATGTTCCAACCGCTGAGCTAAGTTTTGATATATTTAATTCATAAGGTTTTGTACTACATAACATGTAAATAATTTTTTTTAATTTATCTAGCTTTGATGGTTCAATATTATATATTCCACATAAATCTGAATCAATTGTTAGATTTATTACTTCTAAAAGTTTCATAGAATAATCACTTAATGATTCTTGATAAAATGGATAGCATCCATACTTTAAATAGTTGTTGAATTGTTCAAGTGGTCTTATTTTTTTTAGAATATTAAAAGCAATATTTTCATGATTTTTTAAAATATCTTCTAGTGAATAATTTTCAAAAGGTTGATCAGTTTGCAATTCACAAAATTCCCTTAAAGACAATACTCCTAATGTATGGATAACTGCTCTTCTTGATAAATCAGCAACAGAATTTTCCATTTGCAATGCTGAAGATCCACTAAATAAAACTTGTAAATCAAAAACATCATATATTGCTTTCAAATCTTTCGAATACTTATCATTTTTATGTATTTCATCAATAATAAAAAGCTTTCCACCTCTCGCATAAAATGCTTCTGCAACATCATATAATGATACACCACTCATAGCAGGATGATCACAACTAACATAAAGTATTTTTGAAATAGAGTAATCTAAACTTTTTGCATATTGTAAAAGAATAGTACTTTTTCCAGCACCTCTTGCACCTTTTATTCCTATTAATTTACTACTAAAATCAATTTTTGAATAAAGGTATCTCTTATAAGTTGGAACTTCTCTTGACAATATTTGTGCAGATATTTTTTGAAGTGTTTGTAAATCCATATTTTCTCTTATTATTAAATGTATATTATAATAATATCAATTTTACTATAAAGTATACTTTATATACTAAGTTTATAAATCAGGTATTTCGTTCTAAACATTTTTTACATTTATGAATGAAAATCTTGATATTTATATAAAACTATCTACTATATTAAGTGAACTCACCCCTGCCCTAAAAAGTAAAACTTCCTAACTGGCAACTTCTTTTGAAGTTGAACGAAAGGCTTTGTGTTTATAGTTTACAAGGCTAGTTACAAGCTCTATTGGAATTTGTACCAAGAATATTCTATTATAAATACGATTTTAATATTTGTTATTGGTAATTTCTATCAATTTTCCTAAAACTTCTTTTTTATTTTTATTCTTTTCTATTTCTAACCTTTTTAAAAGATTATCTCTAACTATATTTATAGCATTTTCACATTCAAAAATTGCATTATCTACTTCTTTTTTAGTTAGAGAACAAGTTTGAATACCAAATTTTTCAAGATATTTTTTATCCCACCATTTTTTACTCCCAAGTAACAAAAGAGCTGGGATGTCATTTTTAATATAAACTACAGTTGATACTACATCATAAGCAGGAGCTAGTTTTATATCATCAATTCCACTATAAATTAGTCCAAAATTTTTTAGATGAGCATCACCATTTTTTAATCTATAATTCAAATAGGTCATTTTAAAGAAGTTAATTAAAGACGATTTTTTATGTTGAGCAGATACAAATGTTTTTATAGTTTTTACTATTTGCTCTAAAGAACCTTCATATTTATCATCTCTTTGTTTCCCCATTAAAACACACATATCTTCAAAACCAATATAATTATCATCAATTTTATCAAATCGTTTCATGATGAAAAGTCTTTCATCATCAGAAATAAAAAACTCTGGAACTTCAATATTTGCAAGTTTTACTATTTTCATACAATAATATTCATTCAAAGCTAACTCTGGATAATCTTCTCCCCAAGATTTAACAATATAATCATCAATTTTTAAAGTAGTTTTATTTTCAATGGTTGCTAATACTTTTGGTTGAACTCCGCTAAGTGCAGAATTTAATGCGAATTTATTTACAAGCTCATCAAATAAAGTATCACTTTTAGGATGAAGCAAATCATCTAAAGTTAAGTTATTTGTAACTATTACAGAATCTGTTTCATAAGAGATTCTTCCTTTTATAGAGCTAGACATTATATTTAAAAGTCCAAAATCATCTGTTTTTGCAATTTTTGAGAAGTGTTTTTTAATAATAGATAACAAATAACCTTCTGGCAAATGCATCTCAAAAATTGGGTGAAGTTTATTATGAATATATGGCTTTTGCCGAACAGGCATAATTAAAGAAATAAAATTTTTTATATCTTCATTTGTATATAAAAATATAAACTCATCATTCTCTTTTACGAATTTTCCTGCATTTTTAGAATCAACATTTACATTTAATCTATTCATTTATAATATCCTCAAAAACAGGAAAAGATGATTTTTCCTTTAGTTTTATTTCATATCCTAAATAATCAATTATTTGTAATACTTTTTTTAATCCAATATCAACACTTTTACCAGATTCAAAATTACTAATAGTTGCTCTTGAAATATTCAAATCTTTTGAGATAGTTTCTTGAGAGATATTCTTACTTTTTCGTAAAATTGCCAACTCTTTTCCTAATTCATAAAAATCCATCTTAAAAATGCCTTTTGTATAAAATATTGTTCAATAATACTATTTATATGAATTTTTGTCAAATATTTTATACATTATTATTCTGTTAAAGAGTAAAGATTTAAAATTCTTTAATAAACTTCTTTTCTATGAATGAGTGATTCTAACTAAAGTAATAAGTGAACTACTCGTAGATAAATCTACGAGCTTCCTCATTCAACGGATATAATCTTACACTTAATCCATCAACATTACG
>CAYLKG010000100.1:0-5608 GCA_964384195.1 uncultured Aliarcobacter sp.
ATTTTAGGGAGATTTAGCTACAATTTTAATCAATTTAACGTGCGAAAGTTAAGTAAATACTTAATAAATTGTAAAGTAAGTGTCAAGATATAAAGTAGCATAAAGCTACTTTACTTTTGAAGTATATATCTAATGGTTGGTCCATCACTATCAATTAGTAAAACTTTATATCCATGATTTTTTGCATCTATTGGAATATTATTTATACTTTGAGGACAATCGCTTATAATCTCTAATATTTCTCCATCTTTTAACTCTTTCATAGCTTCGAGAGTATTAATAGCTGGATATGGACAAGGCTCACCTTGCATATCAATTCTATAATCTGGAACTATATTTTTATTTTCCATAATTTTTTCCTTATCTATTTCTTGATTTGTTTAAATATTTTTTCTCTAAAACTAAAATTACTATAAAAAACAGTAAAAGTAATCCATAATTTGCAATTAATCCACCATAATTTCCAAAACTTTGTAGAAGATTGATTTTCGGCCAAGATGTTGCTAATGTTGGGCTTATATCATCCCATACAAAAGCCAATAAAGTTGCGCCAATAATATTTCCAACTCCAACAATTGCAAAGTGAACTTGACCTTCAACAGCTCTATACATCCATCCACACTCACAGCCACCAGCAATAACTATTCCAAATCCAAAAAGTAATCCACCAATAACAACATTTGGTCCAGTCCAGAAAATTTTAGGAGTTGCTCCCATATTTAAATATGTAAATACTCCCAAAGTTGCAACAACCATACCTATAATAATTGCAATAGCTAATTCACTTCTACCTGTTGTAAAAATATCTCTAAATGCAGATGTAAAACAAACTTGTGCTTTTGCAATAATTAAACCAAATGATGCTCCAAAAAGTGCTGCCATTCCAAGTTTAGGACTATTTGCAATAAAAATCAGATATAAAGCATAAACTATTATCAATAAAAATACAACCGTTCCTAAAGTAAAAAAGTTTTTAACCTTCTCTTCATTATGTGGTAAACTTTTTGAACAAGAAACTTTTTGCATTTTGATCTTTGATTGAAAGAAAGGGCTCAATGCAACTTTTACACCAAAATAAACTCCCACCATCATAAAAGCTGTAAAAACCCATGCATGAAAACTAAACTGAGGAATTCCTGTAAAAAAACTTGCCAAATTACATCCCATTCCAAGTCTTGCTCCAAAACCTGCAATAATTCCACCAATTAAAGCTTGATAAACTCTAATTTTGTTTACAGGCATTCTAAACTTCACATTATTTCCCCAAAATGCTGCGGCAATACAACCTGCAAACATTCCAATTATCATAACACCATCAATTCTTGTGAATATATTTCCCTCTATACTCATAAGTTTATAGTATCCCCAAGATGAAACATCAACTCCAAAAAGTTGTAAAAAATGTCCACCCCATCTTGTAAATTCACCAGTAACTGCCCAATAAGTTCCTGTAATTCCAAAATAATACGCACTTAAAATTCCAAGTGCAATTACCGCTGGAACTGGTTTCCAGAACTTAGTTAAATAGCTCTGTTTTAATTTTTGCAAAAATTCCATTTCTTGCTTCCTAACAATAAAAAAGATAATAATGATTGACTCTCTTCGAAAGTATAAAGATATAAATGAAGTCTTGTCTGTCTGCTCCGCAAACCTAAATATTACATAGTCTAACAAAGTAAAAATTAATTTTTTCTAAAAAAGTAAACTTTATTTTACTATTTATTATTTTTATTCATTGTTTAACCATATTTTAAGCTATTATAAAAATATAAGTTTTTTTTAGATAGAATCCGCGAAAATTTTACATAAAGAAGAATTATGAGAGACATTAGAAATATAGCAGTTATTGCTCACGTTGACCACGGAAAAACTACTCTAGTAGACCAACTTTTAAAACAAAGTGGTACGTTTTCAGCTCACCAAAATGTGGATGAAAGAGTTATGGATAGTAATGCTATCGAGAAAGAAAGAGGTATTACAATCCTTTCAAAAAATACAGCAATTGATTATGAAGGTGTGAGAATCAACATTATTGATACTCCAGGACACGCCGATTTTGGTGGGGAAGTTGAGAGGGTTTTAAAAATGGTTGATTCTGTTTTACTTCTTGTTGATGCACAAGAAGGGGTAATGCCTCAAACAAAATTTGTTGTTAAAAAAGCACTATCTTTAGGGCATAGACCAATCGTTGTAGTAAATAAAATAGACAAACCAGCAGCTGAGCCTGATAGAGTTGTTGATGAAGTATTTGACCTTTTTGCACAAATGGATGCAACTGAAGAGCAATTAGAGTTCCCAGTTATCTATGCAGCAGCTAGAGATGGTCTTGCAAGATATGATGCAAATGATGGAAATATGGATTTTAAACCACTATATGACACTATTTTAAAAGAAGTTCCAAAACCACAAGGTGCTGATGAAAATGGTTTACAACTTCAAGTATTTACTCTTGACTATGATAATTTTATTGGAAAAATAGGAATTGCTAGAATTTTCAACGGAACAATAAGCCAAGGTGAAACTGTTTTATTATGTAAAGCTGATGGAGAAAAAATCAAAGGAAGAGTATCTAAACTTATTGGATTTAAAGGAATGGACAGATTCGATATTAAAACAGCTGGTGCTGGTGATATTGTTGCTGTTGCTGGATTTGAAACTATCGATGTTGGAGATTCACTTTGTGATCCAAATAATCCAATGCCACTAGATCCAATGCATATTGAAGAGCCAACATTAAGTGTAACATTTGCTGTAAATGACTCTCCACTTGCTGGAACAGAAGGTAAATACGTAACATCAAATAAAATTGATGAAAGATTAAAAGCTGAAATGAACACAAATATTGCTATGAGTTATGAGCAAATTGGTGAAGGTAAGTTCAAAGTAAACGGAAGAGGTGAGCTTCAAATTACTATTTTAGCTGAAAATATGAGAAGAGAAGGGTTTGAGTTCTCTATTGGAAGACCAGAAGTTATTATTAGAGAAGAAAATGGTATAAAAATGGAACCATTTGAGCACCTAGTAATTGATACTCCAGATGAATTTAGTGGAGCTATTATTGAAAAACTTGGAAAAAGAAAAGCTGTTATGACAAATATGGTTCCAATGGGAGAAGGTTTTACAAGATTAGAATTTGAAATCCCAGCAAGAGGTCTTATTGGAATTAGAACAGAATTCTTAACTGAAACTAGAGGAGAAGGTGTAATGAACCACTCATTCTTAGAATTTAGACCATATAGCGGAACAGTTGAAAGTAGAAAATATGGAGCTTTAGTTTCTATGGAAAACGGAGAAGCTTTAGCTTACTCAATTTTTAACTTGCAAGATAGAGGTGTTATGTTCGTAAAACCTCAAGACAAAGTTTATATTGGAATGATAGTTGGACAACATGCAAAAGACAATGATTTAGATGTAAATCCTATTAAAGGAAAACAACAATCAAATGTAAGATCTTCAGGTGCAGATGAGGCTATTAGACTTATTCCACCAAGAATTATGTCTTTAGAAAATGCTTTAGAGTGGATTGAAGAAGATGAGGCGGTTGAAGTTACTCCTGTTTCTATTAGAATAAGAAAAAGAGAACTTGATCCAACAGTTAGAAAAAGAACTGCTAAAAAAGAGAAAAACTCATAATTTCTACTTATTTTATTTAAAAAAGGAAAGGAACAAAAGTTTCTTTCCTTTTTTTATTTTAAATCAAATCTTGACACAAAAATAAAAATCAAATATAATTTATCTCAATTAGGTAGGTGATAAATATGAAAGTATCAAAAAAAACGGATTATGCACTAAGAGCTTTATTTGCAATAGCAGAAGCTGATAATTTAATATCAATTAGAGAATTATCGGAAATGGTTGATGTTCCAAGAAGATTTTTAGAAAATATAATGCTTGAAATGAATAAAGCAGGGTGGGTAAAAAGTATTCCTGGTCGTTATGGTGGCTATGTTTTAGCAAAAGGTGCAGATGAGATAACTTTGGGTGAAGTTATTCGTTACTTTGAAGGTATGATAGCAATGATATCGTGTGTTTCAGTTTCAAGTTATGAACCATGTAGCCAAGAAGGAAAATGTTATTTTAGAAGAGTTTTTCTAAATATTAGAAATTTAACTGCTCAAATTTTAGATAAAACAACTATTGCTTCTTGCTTAGGTCAAGCTCCTGTTACAAAAGAAGATATTTTAAAAGAAGAATTTGTTGGTGGATTAGGAATTTAAATTCTTAATTTATCGATAAAATAGGCTTTTGTGAATAAATTTTTAAATAAATTTAAAACTTTATTGACAAAATAAAAAAAAGCCATTATAATTTCACCAATTTAGTAGGTGATAGTTTTATTACTTTAATAAAAAGGATAAAAAATGATGTGCGACATGTGTAATAAAAAGAGTATAAAAGAGAAGTAGGTGAGATTTAAAAAATCTTTATATATCACACATTTTATGTGTATTAATTTTAAAAAGAGAATAAAATGATAAAAATAAAAGAAAATTTAAAAAATATAGTATTAGCAACTGCCCTTGTATCAAATATTGCATTAGCAAAAGAGCTTGATTATGATATCGAGACAGAAAAAGCTAAAAAGAAAGTTGAAATTTTGAATGTATCTTATGATCCAACAAGAGAACTTTACGAAGAATACAATAAATCTTTCTCTAAATATTGGAAAGATAAAACAGGACAAGAAGTAACTATAAAACAATCACATGGTGGCTCAGGGAAACAAGCAAGAGCTGTAATTGATGGTCTAAAAGCAGATATTGTAACTCTAGCCTTAGCATATGATATAGATGCAATTAGCCAAAAAGGAAATTTGTTACCTGCTGATTGGCAAAATAGATTAGAAAATAATTCATCACCATATACTTCAACTATAGTATTTTTGGTTAGAAAAGGAAATCCAAAAGCAATAAAAGATTGGAATGATTTAGTAAAAGAGGGAGTTGAAGTAATCACTCCAAATCCTAAAACTTCAGGTGGTGCTAGATGGAATTATCTTGCAGCTTATGCTTATGGCTTAAAACAAGAATTAGGAAGTTTGGAAAAAATAGATTTTCATTCTCAAAAATATAAAGCTGCAGATGAAAAAGCAAAAGAGTATGTAAAAACACTTTTCAAACATGTTCCAGTTCTTGATACAGGAGCAAGAGGTGCTACAAATACATTTGTTCAAAGAAAAATAGGTGATGTACTTTTAGCTTGGGAGAATGAAGCGTTTTTAGCAATAAATGAATTAGGAAAAGATGAGTTCGAAATAGTTGTTCCATCGGTTTCAATACTAGCAGAGCCTCCTGTAACTTTAGTAGATGCAAATGCTAAAAAAAGACTAACTCATACAGTGTCAACAGAATACTTAAATTACTTATATTCAGAGGCTGGCCAAAGAATTGCTGCAAAAAATTATTACAGACCTAGTAAACCTGAACTGGTAAAAGAAGAGGATTTAAAAATATTTCCAAAACTTGAGTTATTTAAGATAAATGATGTTTTTGTTAATTGGGCAAATGCACAAAAAACGCATTTTGATGATGGTGGAACATTTGATTTAATATATAGAGCCACTTGCAAATTGCCATAAACAACCCACAATTTAAGCTAAATCAAATTT
>CAYLKG010000101.1:0-5325 GCA_964384195.1 uncultured Aliarcobacter sp.
AATTATTATAAGATTAATTTATACCAAGAATATCCTATTGCAAAATCCGGGTTTATAAAACTTACCCTTTGAGACTTTTTTTATAATACCTTTTTTAAAAAGTCGACTAAGTTCAATAGCAACCGATGTTTTATTTAAACATGGAATATCATCATAGGTAAATAGTTTTGCACTTTCAATATTTGACACAAAATCTCTTGTAATCTTTGCTGCCGACATCTTAACTCTCTTTTCATTTATGTCCATGATTATATAATATTATGAAATGTTTTTCAAGTAAAAAACATTTTATTTTAAGTATTAATTAATATTATTCACAACTAAATAAAAAAGGTAAAAAATATATTTCTCCAAAATAATCTATAATTTCATATCTTTTTTATGATTAAAAAGATTTTTCTTAAGCTTTTAAAGCTATTTATTCTCATGAGCAATAATATTTTTATTTAATACTTTTGCACTTGGAACTACATTTGAAGATAGATTTAAATGTACATCTTGATCATCAAAGAATATATCAGCACCAAAGGCTTCAAGTATCTCATACTTATTTGTACCTCCAAGAAAAAATGCTTCATCAACTCTTACACCCCAAACATTAAATGTTTTAATAACTCTTTCGTGAGTTGGAGCTGATCTAGCTGTTACAAGAGCTGTTCTTATTGGTGATTTATCAGTAGGAAATTTAGCTTGTATTTTTGCAATTGTAAGAAGAAGTTTTGCAAAAGGTCCCATTTCAAGCGGATTATCTTTATTTAATTTTTCATGTTCTATAAAAGCATCTAATCCATGATTTTTATATATTAATTCTGATTCTTCACTAAATAAAACAGCATCACCATCAAATGCTATTCTTACTTGATCATTTGAGCTATTATGAATATTTTCATTTGAAGGTAAGATTTTAGCAGCTGCAACACCATTTTCAATTGCATTTAAAACATCATTATCATCAGCACTTAAAAACAAATCTACTTTAAAAGCTTTTAGATAGTTTGAAATATTTGTACCACTTGTCCAAGCTGATCTTATAATATCTAGTTTTAAATCATTTATTGCATTTGTTATTCTAAGACTTGTAGCTGCATTATTCTTTGATAAAATAATTACCTCTACTTGTCTTTCATCTGCTGAAAAAAAACTATTTATTTTTAAGATATTTTCAACAAGTCTATAACCAGTACCCTTTTTCAAAGATTTATTTTCATTTTCTAATTGATATTTATAATAAGCATCTAATCCATTTTTTTCAAAAATTTGATTCTCTTCTTCTAAATCAAAAAGTGCTCTTGAACTTATTGCAATTACAAGTTTATCATTTAGGTTATATGCCATTTTTTGTTTCCTTTGCTTATTTGCTTTTGATAAAAGATTAAATTTTTACTTATAAATATCACCCCTGCTATCAACTTTTAATATTTGCACCTCTTCTTCATTCATATGAAAAAGTATTCTGTACTTTGACACTCTAATTCTGTAAATTGGAGGGATGTCATCTCCTGTTAATCTTTTAATATCACCTTCTGGTATGTTTTGAATAGCTTGAAATATTTTTTCTTGTAGCTTTCTATCATATTTTGAAAACTTTTTTTCAAATGATTTAGAGTATGAAATAATCATAAATTAAATTTATTTTTAAATTCATCATTGGAAATAAATTCATCATTTGCTAGTATTGATAAAATCTCCTTTTCATCATCAGCTTCTAATATTAAACTAGCTTTTTCTTTAGTTTTAGAATTTTTTTCAATATATTCACTAAGGCTTTCTCTAATCATTTGAGAAATTGATTTCTTTTCTATAAAACTAACTGCTCTAACTTTTTCATATAGTGTTTCATCTATAGTTAAATTTAATCTATGCATAAATACCTCTTTATGTAGTGATGTATAGATGTATTGTAGCATAAAATTTTATAATAATTATTTACAAAGATTTTCTCATTTTGATTTACTAAATATCTCACCAAAGTAAATTATATCTTGCTTTTTAAAACTATTCAAATATTTATTTTTTAAAGAAATTTGTTTTATATTTTTATAAATATCTTAACAATTCTTTCGTTTTTTCTATAAATTTTTGCTCTCTTTTTGCTGTTGGAACAAATTTATATTCTATCTGCTAATTCAAAAACAAAATCTTCATATTTCATTATTTGAATATCTTGACTAAGTGATGTTTCATCATAAGTGATTAGCTTATGTTTATATTTTTTTTCACTATCAAAATTATTAAATGCTCTAAATTCTCTTTGTCTTGTTTTCTCATCTTCCATATTATATGATACTTGACAAAGTGAGTTTTCACATCTAAAATCTATTTCATAATTTTCTTTTATATATGTAACTTCTTCACAAAATTTGTTTAGTACAACAAATACTTCATTTTCTAAGATAGCACCATTATTTATAGTTCTATTTATTCCTAAATTTAAAAAACCATTATCACTTAAATAAACTTTTTTAGCCGATTTTATGTGTTCTGTAATTTTCGTGTGATACGATGAAATTGTATGAATTAAGAAATTATCTTCAAAATAGTTTATATACTCTTTTATAGTTTTTGCATCAATATTTATTTTTTTTGCTAAACCTAAATAATTAAGTGATGAAGTCGCATTTGATACTATATAATAAAATAAATCTTTTAGTTGTGATGAATTTTTAATGTTGTATCTTGGAACAATACCCTTAAAAATAATATCTTCTGCTATATTTTTGAGTATATCTTTCTTTATTATCACATCATCCACACTTATTACATCATAATATCCACCCCATTTAAGATACTCATCTTTTGCTCTAGATATTTCTATTTTATTAGATATTTGTTCTATTCTAGTTCCATAAGATATATTTTTAAATTTTAAAAACTCTTTAAAGCTAAAACTATGAACTGATAATTTAAGAACTCTTCCTGTTAAAACAGTTGCAAAATCACTTGTAAGTAGTGATGAATTTGAGCCTGTGATAATAAATTTAATATTGCTATTTTCATATTTAGATTTTACAAATACTTCCCAATTTTTAAATATCTGTATCTCATCAATAAAAAAATAAATTTTTTGTGATAAATTTGGATTAGCCAATTTTAGATAATTATCAAATATATCTGCTAAATAACTTGCATCTTGTTTATAAGGAATAAACTCTGGTTTTTCAAGATTTATAAAAAATATATTTTTTGCATCAACAGTTTTTAGAAGCTCTTTTATCATAAGCTTTGCTAGAGTACTTTTACCAACTCTCCTTGCACCAATAAGAGCTATAATTTGTTTTGTAACTAAGTATGAAAGTGCTTTTGGCAATATTTCCCGGCTTACAAAATGATCATAAGCATTTAAATTCTTCCAGTGTTGATTGTCTTCTAATAGAATTGATTCCATATAATTTATACTTTTTAGGAATGCATTCTGTATATTATCATATTATTTATAAATATCACAACAATTCTTTTATTCCATGAATAAATTTTTGCTCTCTTTTAGATATTGGAGCAAATTTATTTTCTTTATCTTCTTTTAAATCTGATAAATCTATACCATCAACTATGAATTTAGTATTTAAATTTCCAAACCAAGTTTGACTATGACAAATATCTTTATTTTCTTTAAATGATTTTTCTATGGGATATAAAAGCCCACCAATTTTTACATTAAAATTTTGATTTTGATAGTAACTCATATAAGTATTTATTTGAAAGAAGTCATTTCTATCAACATCAACACCATTACCTTTTACATAGTTAAAATTCATTTTTTTATATTTTGTATCAAGTACTATAATATCCCATTGATTTTTCATAACAATATCAGGAATTATTGTTCTACTATATAAATATGTTTTACCAAATTTTTCATCTAGTCTTAAATGAGGGCTTTCAATACTCCAATCAGTAAATTCTTTTTGAATTTGATATAATCGACCATTAACATTAATCTTTATATTAGTTGTTTTAATCTACTCTCAAATCCCCATTTGATATAATTTGTTCCATTAAATTTATTTTCTGAAACATGTTTTAATCTACTCTCAAATCCCCATTTGATATAATTAAGTGGTATATAAACAATCTAGCTAAACCTGTTTTAATCTACTCTCAAATCCCCATTTGATATAATCTTTTAAACCATTTAATAAATTTTCTAAAAGTTTTAATCTACTCTCAAATCCCCATTTGATATAATATATGGATTTTTTATTTACTCACCTGGACTAGTTTTAATCTACTCTCAAATCCCCATTTGATATAATCACCCATTGCACCTCCTGATTTTAATTTGGGTTTTAATCTACTCTCAAATCCCCATTTGATATAATTCTTTATAAACTTTATCAAAAAAACTAAATGTTTTAATCTACTCTCAAATCCCCATTTGATATAATTATCTGTTGGTAAAGTTGCATAGTTTAGACGTTTTAATCTACTCTCAAATCCCCATTTGATATAATCCAGTTTCAAGACTAAATGATGATTTGATTTGTTTTAATCTACTCTCAAATCCCCATTTGATATAATCAAAATGACACACATTTATGATGCACTTTTGTTTTAATCTACTCTCAAATCCCCATTTGATATAATCCTAGTGAATATATATCTCCTGTTTGTGGGTTTTAATCTACTCTCAAATCCCCATTTGATATAATTTCATCAGGGAGTTGATCACCTTTAATATGTTTTAATCTACTCTCAAATCCCCATTTGATATAATCATAGAATCAGATTTATTCAAAACAAAAGTGTTTTAATCTACTCTCAAATCCCCATTTGATATAATTCTTTATAAACTTTATCAAAAAAACTAAATGTTTTAATCTACTCTCAAATCCCCATTTGATATAATCAACGATGCAGTAAATAAAGCATATGTAGAGTTTTAATCTACTCTCAAATCCCCATTTGATATAATATAGTTTTTATAACATAACTGAACATTATTGTTTTAATCTACTCTCAAATCCCCATTTGATATAATCCAGCAGTTGTAATTCCAAACATTAAAGGGTTTTAATCTACTCTCAAATCCCCATTTGATATAATATCTGTTGCTACTTGTGCTTTTTCAGTTGCGTTTTAATCTACTCTCAAATCCCCATTTGATATAATTGAAAATTGCTATTTAGACCCATACTCTAGTTTTAATCTACTCTCAAATCCCCATTTGATATAATAAAAGCTGGTTTTAAAATAGCAGTCACACGTTTTAATCTACTCTCAAATCCCCATTTGATATAATAGAATAGGTTAAACCCCTTTATATAAGGCTATTGCTATAATACCCCAAAATGTCAAGACAACTTTTTCTAAAATCTTATTCTCTTA
>CAYLKG010000102.1:0-5294 GCA_964384195.1 uncultured Aliarcobacter sp.
AATTATTATAAGATTAATTTATACCAAGAATATCCTATTGCAAAATCCGGGATTATGGTAAAGATGAGTTAAATATGGCTTTGGAGTACGCATTAGATATTAATGCATATACTACAAAATCAATAGAATCTATTTTATCTAAAAAACTTTATATGCATAAAGTGCCAAATGTTGCAATTAATAATTCAATTTTAAATACACATGAAAACTTAAGAGGAAAAGATTACTACCAATAAGATTTGGTGGGTCAATTTTATTCAAAAAAATATTAGAAGGAAAAAAAATGAATAACTCAACTATCATTCAAAAACTATCAGATTTAAATTATATTGGTGCCAAAAATGAATATATTAGGCAAACAGAAGATATAAATTATCAAAGTCTATCATTTAATGAAAGGCTATATAGCTTGTTAGAATCTCAAGATATATATTTATCTAATCAAAAGATTAATATGCTTAGAAAACTATCTAAAATAAGAGATAAACAAGCATCAATTGCTAATATAGATTATTTACCTAAAAGAAAAATCAATAAGCAATTAATCATTGAATTAGCATCTATGAATTTCATAAAATCCTATCAAAACGTAATAGTTTCAGGTTGTACAGGAAGTGGTAAAACTTACTGTATTCAAGCTCTTGGTAATAGAGCAATTGAAAATGGATATAAAACATATTATATTAGAGTTCCAACTTTATTAGAAGAAATTAAAATTGCAAGAGCTACAGGAACATATATTAATATTTTAAAAAAATATCAAAGGTTTCAATTGCTTATCTTAGATGATTTCGGAATATCTCAAATGAGTTCAGATGATGCAATTAATCTTTTAGAGATTTTAGAAGATAGAGTTCAAATAAGTTCAACAATTATAGCTTCTCAACTTCCTGTATCTTCTTGGTATGAATATTTAAATAATAATACTGTTGCAGACGCAATTTTAGATAGATTAGTTCACTCATCACATAGACTAGAATTACAAGGTGGATCAATGAGAAGAATAAAATCTACTATCAAAAAATTTGATGAAGAAATTGATGAAATTTAGAAAACATTCGTACACTATGATACAATTACATACTTAAAGATTTTTCAATTCAGACTGTACGGATGTTCACCGGCTAGCTGTACGAATAAATCGGCTGGAGCAGGTATAGATGTCCACAGTATTTAGAGTGAAAAGGGAAAAATATCTACTATCCAGTTCAAAAAGTTATTGAATATTAATTAATAAAATCTGACTAGATATAGGTGAATTTCTATTCACCTTTTAAGCCTCTTCTCATAGCTTCAATTACCATATTATCGGCCTTTGTGTTTGTGAAAAGTTCGAAGGCAAGGACACCTTGATATAAAAGCATATCTTCGCCGTCTTTTATATGGCAACCATTCTCTTTTGCCAATGCTAAAAATGGAGTTATTTTCCCATAAATACAATCAAAAGCAAAAGAGGCATTTTTTAAAACAGGCTCTAAAATCTCTTTTGAAGCTGATAAATATTCATCTTTTAATCCAGCACTAGTAGAGTTTACAACCAAATCAAAATTTGAAGCTTCAAAGTTATCCCAAGTAAAGCATTTGATTCTGTTTTCTTTGAAAAAATCAAGTTTTCCTTCGCTTCTATTTAGTACAGTTACTTCTATATTTTTTTCTTGAAGTGCCAAAGATATTGCTTTTGCTGTCCCTCCAGCTCCTAAAAGTAATACATTTTTTACATTGCCAAAGCTTTCTATTGCTTTTAAAAATCCAGGTGCATCTGTGTTGTAAGCAATTACTTTGTTATCTTTCAATACATAAGTATTTACTGCCTCTATTTTTTTTGCAATTCCCTCTATCACATCTGCTTGAAGAAATGCTTTTTCTTTGTGAGGAACTGTTATGTTAGCTCCACTAAAACCATTTTTTAAAAACTCACTTTTTAATAAATCTCCATCAATTAGGTGAAATTTTTCATAAATTGCATCGAAATTTATATGTTTAAAGCCTGCATTTTGCATTTGTGGAGATTTTGAATGGGCAACTGGGTTACCAAAAATTACAAATTTTTTACTCATAATTAAGCCTTTTTTGCTATAAAATTAAATATTGGAAAATTTCCATTTTCTCTTTCAAAAACATAAACTATTTCAAAGATAAAATCACTAAATCCAATATTTTTGCAAATATCAATTAACTCTTCTTTCGAAAATCCAAAATGAAAAACTCCTTCATTATTATATTTCGCATGAAAAGTACCATTTTCTTTTTCCAAATCATTTATACAAACATAACCACCATTTTTTAGGGAATCAAAACTTTTTTGAAAGAAAATTTCAAGATTTTGTATATGATGAAGAGACATTGATGAAACTACTAAATCAAAACTATTTTTAGGTAAATCATCGTGTAAAATATCATGTTTTTTGGCTTTTATATTTGATAGATTTTTATTTTTTGCTTTGTTGTTAAACTCTTCAACCATTCCATTTGAGTTATCAAGCCCTAAAATTTCTTTTGAAGTATCTACTAAAGAAAAGGCAACAAGTCCAGTTCCGCAACCATAATCTAGAATATTTTTAATTTTAGAAAAATCTAAATGTTTTTTTAAATTTTTTACACAAGCCTCAGTTTTATCAACTGTTGTTTGTTTTTTATCCCAATCTTTTGCTTTTTCATCAAATCTACTCAAAATACTTCCTTAAAGCTTTTTTAGGCAAGATTATACCAAAAGCAAATTAAGAAGAGAAAATGAGTATAAAATATTTTTTTAGTGATACAAATGATGGAAATTTAGCTTATCATGTGCTTGATTTTAAAGAAAATGTTGATAAAAATAGAGAAAAACTAGCCCTAAAATGGGGATATAATAATCAAGATTTAGTTTATATGAATCAAACTCATGGAAATAATGTAGTAATTGTAGATGAAAATAGCCCAAAAATAATAGAAGATTGCGATGCAATTATTACAAATGCTAAAAATCTTCCTTTGATGGTAATGGTAGCTGATTGTATTCCAATTTTACTTTTTGATGAAAAAGTAGGAGTTATTGCAGCAATTCATGCAGGAAGAAACTCGACATTTTTAGAAATTGCAAAAAAAACTGCTGATATTTTTATAGAAAAGTTTTCTAGCAAACCTGAAAATATAAGTGCTATTTTAGGATCTTCAATTCAAAAATGTTGCTATGAAGTAAATGGAGAGTTGGCAAATATTGTAAAAAATTCTTTTGGAAAAGAGTTTGTAAAACAAAATCATATAGATTTGCAAGGAATAAATAAAAAACAGCTAAATAGCCTAGGAATTAAAAACATAGAAATTTCTACTATTTGTACAAAATGTAGTGACAAACCATATTTTTCTTATAGAAAAGATAAAAAAACGGGAAGATTTGCTGGAATTATTGAGTTGGCTGAATAAATTTTTCCCTCTTTGCATTAATATATAAAATGGTAGAATTCACTAAAATTGCTTAAAAATGGAAGATTATGGAAGAGTATATACTAAAAATTTCTACTGAAGACTCAAAAGGACTTATTTATAATATTTCAAAAGTTCTTTTTGCAAATAACCTAAATATTGAACAAAATGCCGAATATGTGGATCCAGATACAAAAGAGTTTTTTATGAGAAGTATAATTAGTGGAAAAGTTATGCAAAATATACTTTTAAAAGAGTTAAAAGAGGTTCTGCCAGAAAGTTCAACAATAACTTTAAACAAAAAAACAAAAAAAGATGTCATTCTTCTTGCAACTAAAGAGTCTCATGTTTTAGGTGATTTATTAATAAGATATACTTCAAATGAGCTAAATGCAAATATTAAAGCAGTAATTGCTAATCATGAGGATTTAAGAGGTCTTGTTGAAAAATTTGATATTCCATTTTTTTGTATAAGTGCAAATAAATTAACTAAAGAAGAACATGAAAATTTAGTTTCTGCAAAAATAGATGAGTTTAATCCAGAACTTATAGTTTTAGCAAAATATATGAGAATTTTAACTCCAAATTTTGTAGAAAAATACATAGGAAAAGTTTTAAATATTCATCACTCTTTTTTACCTGCATTTATTGGAGCAAATCCCTATAAACAAGCACATGAAAGAGGAGTTAAGATTATTGGAGCGACTGCTCATTATGTAACAAATGACTTGGATGAAGGTCCGATTATTTTTCAAGATGTTGTAAGAGTTGACCATAGTTACTCTTGGGAAGATATGAGAAATGCTGGAAGAAATGTTGAAAAAGTGGTACTTTCAAACGCTTTTGAGCTACTTTTAAATGATAGAGTCTTTATACATAGAAACAAAACGGTAATTTTATAATGTTTAATATAGTTTTACACGAGCCACGAATTCCAGGAAATGTTGGAACAATAGGAAGATTGGCTTTTGCACTTAATTGCAAACTTCATCTAATCAAACCTTATGGTTTTAGAGAGATTACTGAAAAAGAAGTACGAAGAGCAGGGCTTGATTATTGGTATGATTTAGAAGTTTATGAGTATGAAAATATAGAGGAGTTTTGGGTTAAAAATCCTTTAAATTCTAGACATTTTTTTGCAACTACGAAAACAGATCAAGTATATTTTGAACAAGAGTTAAAAGAGGGTGATTTTTTCTATTTTGGAAGAGAAGATGCAGGATTACCTAAAGAGATTTTGGAAAAAAGTTTACAAACAAATATAACAATTCCTATGACAAACAATGCAAGAAGTTTGAATATGGCAAATAGTGTTTCAATAATTTGTTATGAGGCTTTAAGACAAAATTTTACACTATTTAAAAGCTAGATTATTTATTTTAAATTTTAAAGGGATTATTTTTGAAATACAAATTTTTATTTTTGATGTATGTATTTGTTTTCAATTTATGTGCTGCTGTAAATGATCTTATACCAACTGATTATGAAACTCCTTTGGCAAATTCAACAATTATGAGTTTAAATTATTTTAATAAATAGTTAGGAACAGCTTCTTTGAATAAAGATCAGTATGTTAGACAAAATACTTATGCTCTGAGATTAAATCACGCATTTGAAATAAATGAGAAAATATTATCTCTTGGTTTGGCTATTCCTTATACAAATTTAAGTACCCATGGAGATTTATTATCTAAAAGTATTGGAGATAAATCAGTAGGATTAAGTGATACTGTTTTTTCTGCAACTTATTGGTTTGTTGGTGATAGAAAAAATAAAAATTTTTTAGGCTTGACAATGACACATTATATGAAAAATGGAAAATATGATGAATCACAAGATTTAAACCCGGATTTTGCAATAGGATATTCTTGGTATAAATTAATCTTATAATA
>CAYLKG010000103.1:0-5268 GCA_964384195.1 uncultured Aliarcobacter sp.
GGTGGTGCTTCACTGGATGTTGTAAAAAAATATATAGAACAAAAAGAAACACCAAGCTAATGCTTACATCCTCTCCCTAAAGGAAGAGGTTTTTCGCATAAAATGGATAAAACCACAATATATGATTCTATAATTACAAATTTTGCAAATTACTATGAAGAGAAATAGTACTTATAATGCGAAAATTGAAGCTCATACTGATTCAAAATGTAGTTATTAATATAATCAAAATTATCAGAAAAAAGAGCTTCATCAGTTGTAAACTCGCTGATTTCAAAAGGTGATGATAGAAACTCTTTACGATCTGCTAGTTATGGAGAATCTCAACCAACAGTGTCAAGGTAGGACTGAAAATAGAAGAGTTATTGGTTATTTAAATCAGCAACTTTTGAATGAATTTAGAAATTCTTTCTTTCCAAACTTTGCTTAACAAAATACTTACTATTTTTTAGATACAATCTAGGACATTTACAAAAAATACTCAAACAAAATAGGAACAAAATTGCAAAAAAATATTAGAAACTTTAGTATTATTGCACATATCGACCACGGTAAATCGACTCTTGCAGATAGAATTATTCAAGAATGTGGAGCGATTAGTGACAGAGAAATGACTTCACAAGTTATGGATAATATGGATATAGAAAAAGAGCGTGGAATTACAATAAAAGCGCAAAGTGTAAGATTAAATTACACATTAAATGGAGAAAAATATATTCTAAATCTTATAGATACTCCAGGTCACGTAGATTTTTCTTATGAAGTTAGTCGTTCTTTAGCTTCATCTGAAGGTGCTTTATTGATCGTAGATTCTACTCAAGGTGTTGAAGCACAAACTATTGCGAATGTTTATATTGCAATGGACAATAATCTTGAACTTCTTCCTGTTGTAAATAAAATAGACCTTCCTAGCGCCGATCCAATACGTGTTTTAGCTGAAGTTGAAGAGGCTATAGGTCTTGATTGTACAGAGCACAACTTAATAAGTGCAAAAACTGGTTTAGGTGTAAAAGATTTAATTGAATCAATCATAAAAAGAGTACCTGCACCAATTGGAGATGATAGTGCTCCTACGAAAGCGCTTATTTACGATTCTTGGTTTGATAACTACTTAGGTGCTTTAGCACTTGTAAGAGTTTATGATGGAAGTATAAAAAAAGGTCAAACTTTAAGAATGATGAATACGAAAGTAGAACATCAAGTTTTAAGCCTAATGTATCCACATCCTATAAAAAGACAAGATACAATTGAGATAAAAACAGGTGAAATTGGAATTGTTGTTTTAGGACTTAAAACTTTAGATGGAATCGCTGTTGGTGATACAATGACTGATGCAAAAAATCCTACACTTGAACCTATTCATGGATTTGAACCTGCTAAACCATTTGTTTTTGCAGGTATTTATCCAATAGAGACTGATAAGTTTGAAGATTTAAGAGAGGCTTTAAATAAACTAAAACTAAATGACTCATCAATATCTTTCGAGCCTGAAAGTTCTATGGCCTTAGGAAGTGGTTTTAGAACTGGATTTTTGGGAATGCTTCATATGGAAGTTATTAAAGAAAGGCTTGAGCGAGAGTTTGATTTAGACTTAATAGCAACTGCTCCAACTGTTGTTTATGAAGTTTTAAAAAGGGATGGAGATAGAATAATCATTCAAAATCCATCAGAGTTACCTGAACCAAACTATATTGATACAATCTTTGAACCTTATGTAAAAGCTACAATTTTAGTTCCTGATGAATTTTTGGGAAATGTAATAAAGCTTTTAAATGATAAAAGAGGCGTACAACTTAAAATGGATTATATAGGAAAAAGAGTTCTTTTAGAATATGATATTCCTATGAATGAAATTGTTATGGATTTCTATGATAAATTAAAATCTACAACTAAAGGTTATGCTTCATTTGATTATGAACCAGTTGGATTTAGACCGGGCAATTTAAAAAAACTTGATGTTAGAGTTGCTGGAGAAGTGGTTGATGCCTTATCTATTATTGTTCCTGAAGATAAAGCTGTAAGCAGGGGAAGAGAGTTTGTAAAAGCTCTTAAAGAATTAATTCCTAGACAACTTTTTGAAGTTGCAGTCCAAGCTAGTATTGGAAGCACAATTATTGCTAGAGAGACTGTAAAATCTATGGGAAAAAATGTAACTGCAAAATGTTATGGTGGTGATATTACGAGAAAAAGAAAGCTTCTTGAAAAACAAAAAGCTGGTAAAAAAAGAATGAAAGCTATTGGAAAAGTAAATGTTCCACAAGAAGCTTTTATGGCAGTTTTAAAAATCTAATCAAGGATTAATCGTGAAGTGTACAAGTTGTGATAGATTATCTTTTTCTATTTTATATAAAACTTGTTAAACTATACTTCTCGAGCCTAGTTTTTACAAAAAAAGTTAGAAAAATTTTTTTATCTACTCTTTTTATGACTACAAAGACTTAGAACATTTAATTCAAAGTAAGTATTATTTTTATAGGGATAGGGTTTTTAATATATTGGCGAAGCTAAGTTTCAAGAAATTATCTTTAAATTTTGAATTTGAAAATCCTATTTTTCACTAGCAATTGATGATCACACAAGACACAATTTTTCACAAACTGCAATCTTAACTAAGCATTTAAAAAATGCTTAGTTAAAGCTCTTATATAATACTTTAAAAGCAAAAAATATTGTAAAATATCCAGATGAAAATCTAGAATTTAGACAAAAGAATCCAAGAAAGTTTGAATATAATGGTCCAAAAAATTGTGATGTAATTATAGTAGATGATGTAATAACAACGGAACTACAATTTTTGAAGCAAAAAAAACTTTAGAAAAGCACAAAGTTAATGTACTTTTTACACTTACTCTTTGCCCATTTATATCTTAAAAATTTAACTAAATCAAATTTCTTATAAGATATAATTAACCTTTAAAAGGAAGATAATGCTAGGAATAATAGACTACAATATGGGAAATTTAGCAAGTGTTTACAATGCTTGTTCAAAATTTACAAAAGATGTAAAAATAGTAAAAGAATCAAGTGAAATAAAAAATTTAGATAAACTAATTCTTCCAGGGGTTGGAGCATATAAAGATGCAATGGAACATTTAGAAAGTAGTAATCTAAAGAATGCAATTATAGATTTTGCAAATAGTGGAAAACCTCTTTTAGGAATTTGTTTGGGAATGCAACTACTTTTTGATAGTAGTGAAGAGTTTGGGTATACAAAAGGTTTAGGTTTAATTGAAGGCAAAGTTGTAAAATTTGACAAAGATAAAATGCAAGAAAATTTAAAAATTCCACATATGGGGTGGAATAAAATAATTAATAAACAAAATCCTCTTTTTAAAGATTTAAAAGATCCTTATTTATATTTTGTTCACTCATTTCATGCAAAAACAAAAGAAGAATATATTATTGGAGAGACAACTTACGGTTACAACTTTGTAAGTGCTGTAAATAAAAATAATATTTTTGGATTTCAACCACATCCAGAAAAATCGCACAATAACGGACTTAAAATTTTGGAAAATTTTATAAATTTATAATAAAAACGAAGGAATTAAAATATGGATATATTACCAGCAATTGATTTGAAAGATGGAAAAGCCGTAAGACTAAGTAAAGGACTTATGAATAGTGCAAAAATTTATTCAGATGAACCTTGGCAAGTAGCTCTTAGATTTGAAGAGTTAGGTAGTAAGTGGGTTCATATTGTAGATTTAAATGGTGCATTTGAAGGAAAACCAGCAAATTTAGAACAAATTAAAAAAATTAGAAAAAATTGTAATTTGAAAATTGAGCTAGGTGGTGGAATTAGAGATGAAAAAACTATTCAAATGTATCTTGAGCTTGGTGTTGATAGATTAATTCTTGGTTCAATTGCTGTAAAAAATCCACAATTTGTAAAAGATATGGCAAAAAAATATCCTATTGCTGTTGGAATTGATGCATTAAATGGAATGGTAGCTGTGGAGGGATGGGCTGAAGTTTCAACGATGAAAGCTACAGATTTAGCACAAGAATTTGCAAATGCTGGTGTTGAAGCTATTATTTGTACAGATATTAGTAAAGATGGTATGCTTTGTGGAGTAAATATAGACTTCACTCAAGATATTGCAATTTCAAGTGGTGTCTATACAATAGCAAGTGGTGGTGTTAAAGATATAAATGATATCAAAGCTTGTAAAGAAAATGGTAATGTTGGTGGAGTAATTGTAGGAAAAGCTTTCTATGAAGGTACTTTAGACTTAGAAGAAGCTTTTAAAATTTTATAGTTTAACAATAAAAATATTGTAGATAATTAATTTTATGATAATATGCAGGCTATTCTTTTTTTCAGGGGGAAAAGTATGAGCTCTAATAAAAAAATAACTTTAATAATTTTTTCAATGATTATGATTTTAACAGTTATTATTGTATTTTTGGTTGCAATTGGTTCTAGACAAACTGGATATGAAGGTGTTAAGAAAAAGGCTTATTTAACAGCAGATATCGTAAAAAAATCACTTACTAGCCATATGGTAAATGGAAATATGGATCAAAGAGATATTTTTTTAAATAGCATAAGCCAATTGGATAATGTAAAAGATTTGTGGGTTATTAGAGCGAAAAGTGTAAGCGAACAGTTTGGAAAATCAAATCTTTCAAATGAAAATCCAAGAGATGAGATAGACATAGAAGTTCTCAAAACAGGAAAAGAAAAAACTATAATTTCTGAATCTTTTTTCAATGCAAATATAAGAGTAACTATTCCGTATACAGCTTCTGGAGTGGTAACCTTATTTTAGACATAGAAATTAAATAGTTCTACGTTAAAATAAAAACAATAAGGATTACCATGAAAAAATATAGTAAAGAGTTTAAAGATTCAACAGTACAATTGATTATTAACAATAATGAAAGTGTTGCACAAATATCTAAAGATATGGATATACATTCAAAAACTTTGTATGCTTGGGTTACTGCTTATAAAAAAGATCATAATATACCAATTAGAAATTTAGAAAAAAGTAATACATTAAAAGAGAGTGAATCAGAAGAGTTAAAACGCCTAAGACGTGAAAATAAGATATTAAAACAAGAAAGAGATATTTTAAAAAAGGCAACAGCGTACTTCGCAAAAGAAACCCTATAAAGTACGCTTTTATAACTAGAAATAGGGAAACTTTTAATATAAAATTGATGTGTAAAGTTTTAAAAGTAAATAGAGCTTCTTATTACCATTGGATAAGCTCTGGTAGTATGATTAAAAAAGTTGATGAAAAACTAAATAGTCTTGTA
>CAYLKG010000104.1:0-5262 GCA_964384195.1 uncultured Aliarcobacter sp.
ATATTATGAATTGTTCATTACTTTCTTTAAATAAAGAGAGAAAAGCTCTTTATAAAAAAGAAGAAAAAATACTAAAAAATAAGATTATTTCTGTAAATGAATTAATTAACAGGATTAAATTATGAATGTAGCAATAATAGGGAGTAGAGATTTCAAAAATAAAGAGCTTCTTGATACTACTATGAAAAAAATTCAAGAACATAGTACTATTACAAAAATAATAAGTGGTGGAGCAAAAGGTGCTGATACTATGGGAGTTCAATGGGCGAATAAAAATAATATAGAAACATTAGTATTTTATCCTGATTTTAAAAAGTATAAAAGAGCTTATCATTTTAGAAATAGACAAATTGTTATGCAATCAGATTTAATAGTTGCTTTTTGGAATGGTTATTCAACAGGCACAAAATATACAATAAATTTTGCAAAAACTTTAGAAAAAGAAGTAATAGTAGTTAAATATTGATAATTAAAACAAATGCAAGGAAAATAAAATGCCAAGATTATTAAAAACATTATCACAATATGCTGTTGAAAGAAAAAAAGATGAGACCCATTTTATGGTTTTTAATACAGTTTACAATGATGAATATGCTTTTGGAAATGAACAAAATTCTGCTGAAAATGGAATATTTGGATATTTAAATGAAAAGTTTGTAAATAATAGTGCTAGAGATGAGTTTATAAATTTTATGAAAGATAATTTTTCTAATGTAAAACTTGTAGAAGTTTTTGATATGGTAAGCCCTGGATACTTACTTTATCCATATTTAGGAACTATTGCTATTGATTGTGAAAGAGATGATGAAGTTTATAATGCAATTTGTAAAAAGTATGAAGATGAATCAGGATTTCCACTTTCAAAAGATGCAGTTTTTTGGTCAGTTAGTTATGAAATTGCTTTAAAACATTATAATGAAGTAAAACAGATGTGGGATGATGAGTTAGAATAATTAGTATCATAAGTGAAAAATATAGACAAAAATTTGTCTTACTTAAATACTAAAATTTCTTTATAATTTATGTTATAGGATTTAAAATGATAAAAACAGACTTTGAAGATTATAAATTAATATTGAATAATAATGGAAACTATGGTGGATTTAATGGAATATTTAAAAAAGATGAATTACTTTTAAAAATAAAAAATTATGAAAATATAAGTAAAGCAAAAGGTATTATTCTAGATATTCAAATAAATGAAAAGATGCCTTTACCTGTAATCTCAAAAATTACTTCAACATTACACGACATGTTAGATATAAATGCAGATTTAATATTTGGTTCTGGTACAAATAATGATTTAAGAGATGATGAGATTTTGTGTAAAATCTTAATTTCTGGATTATAAAAAAGGCTACAGATTGATTAATTTTACAAATACTCAAAAAGAAGAGTTAAAAATATTAAATCAAAGATTATTAAAACTTCAAGAAAAAATACTAAAAGAAGCTATAAAAATAGATGAAGAACTTCTAAAAAGAGTTGAAGATAAAAATGATTTACTTGATGATTATGAAATAGAGTTTGAACTTATTTTTATTTTAAAACAGAGTGATAAAGAGTTTAATGAAGATAACGACAATTTTATAACTACCATTACAGAGTATTTAAAAAAAGTATCAAAAAATAAACGTGATTTTCTTTGGAGTTTAGATGAAAATCATTGTGATTTAGGTAAAACTCACCCTATGAGTGATTTTTCTCACTCATGGTGGTTTCATTGCCTTTATGACCATAACCATTTAAGTTGGGAAAATATGCTAAGAATTGGTAGCTTTTGGAGTGATATAAAAGTTACTTATCAATATTTTGATTAATATAGTAAATAAAATATAAATTAAGACATTTTTATGTCTAAAATATATAGTGATTTAATAAATATTTTGTAAAATAGAGTATTAGATTACACAAGGATTAAAATGCCACCAATTTTACAAAAACAAAATGATAGTACTAAATATAATAGAATAAATCAGTTATATGCTATGCTAAAAAATAATGTTAATTGTATGACAATAGCTGAGTTAGAAAAAGAATTATTATCTCAATTAAAGAAGTTTTGAGCTTTTATTTTGATAAAATATAATTTAATATAAGAGAAAGGATTAGTCATGAAAACCTTAACTGTAGATATACAAGACAATTTTATACAAGAGTTTTTAAACTTTGTTGAAAAAAGTCAAAATAAAGTTAAACTTCATGAAAATAGTGGTTTAGAAAAAGATATTTATTTTTATCAAAGAAAAGAAGAGTTGCATAATATTAGAAAACAAGTAAAAGAAAATTCAAATCAACTTTCTTCAATAGAAAGTATTGAAAAAAAATTTGATACATTTGAAAAAAATTTAGAAAGTAAATATGCAAATTAAATTTACGCAAAACTTTGAAAAAAACTTCTATATCATATATGAATTTATAGCCCAAGATAAATTATCAGCTGCCAAAAATTTTAAATCTGAACTTTTAAAAATTATAAAAGATTTACCAAGTTTTCCATTCAAAAATAGGAAATCATTTTATTTTGAAGAAGAAAATATTAGAGATATGATTTTTATGGGATATACAATTGTTTATGAAATAGACACACAAAAACAAGAAATTATAATCTTTACTATTTTTAATCAAAATAAACCTCCTTTGTAAATATTTTATAATTTCAGAGTATAGGAAAAGAATATAATGAAGATAACGACAATTTTATAACTACCATTACAGAGTATTTAAAAAAAGTATCAAAAAATAAACGTGATTTTCTTTGGAGTTTAGATGAAAATCATTGTGATTTAGGTAAAACTCACCCTATGAGTGATTTTTCTCACTCATGGTGGTTTCATTGCCTTTATGACCATAACCATTTAAGTTGGGAAAATATGCTAAGAATTGGTAGCTTTTGGAGTGATATAAAAGTTACTTATCAATATTTTGATTAATATAGTAAATAAAATATAAATTAAGACATTTTTATGTCTAAAATATATAGTGATTTAATAAATATTTTGTAAAATAGAGTATTAGATTACACAAGGATTAAAATGCCACCAATTTTACAAAAACAAAATGATAGTACTAAATATAATAGAATAAATCAGGTATATGCTATGCTAAAAAATAATGTTCATGGTATGACAATAGCTGAGTTAGCAAAAGAACTTGATGTTAGTACAAAAACAATCCAAAGAGATTTATATGAAGTATTAAAAGGTTTAGGAGCTGTAAAAGAAGGAAGAAATTGGAAAATTGATCCAAAACTTGCTAATGATGATTTAAATACAAATGAGAGATTAATTTTAGGTATCTTAGATGAAATGGCAAAAAGTGCAGGAAAAATATTTTACTCAAAAGCTCACTCACTATTAACTCAAATAACTCAACAACTAGAACATCCTATATTTGCAAATGTAAATGGTGAATACTTAGAAGAAAAAAATATTGAACTTTTTGAAAATATAGAAAAAGCTATTAAAGAAAAAAATGAGATAAAGTTTGATTATGAAAAATATAACTTTCATGTAAAACCACTAAAACTAGCTTTCTTTGATGGCTTTTGGTATCTATTAGCACTTCATATACATAATAATAAAGAGACTTTTAAAAAATACCATCTAAAAACTATTAGAAATGTACAAGCTTTAAATAAAACATTTGAAATTCCTGCTTTAGTAGAAGAGAGATTAAAATATGCAAATAGTGTTTGGTTTAATCTTGATGAACAATTTGTTGTAAGATTGTTTATAGATAAAGAGATAAAAAAATACTTTGAAAGAAAACCATTAAGAGGTCAAACTATAATTGGTGAAGATAAAGATGGCTCAATTGAAATAGAGATAAAAATATCAAATACTATGGAAATTCTCCCTCTTATTTTATACTATATTCCATATATTAAAGTATTAGAACCACAAAGCTTAGCCGATGAGATAAAAAATAGAGTTCAAGGGTATTTGAAAGAGATTTAAAAAAGTTTATAAATTTAATTACGAAATAAATATTTAAAATAAATAAAGACACATTTTTGTCCAACTAATAAATTAAAATGTCTCAAATAATATGAGGATTTTAAATGATCGAAAAATTAGATGAGATAAAACAAATAATAACTGAAGCTGAAGCTATTTTAATAACTGCTGGTGCTGGAATGGGAGTTGATAGCGGATTACCTGATTTTAGAGGAAAAGAAGGTTTTTGGAAAGCATATCCAATTGCTCAAAAATTAAACTTATCATTTCATGAACTTGCAAATCCTAAATGGTTTTATATAAATCCCAAACTAGCTTGGGCATTTTATGGGCATAGATATAATTTATATAAAAATACTATTCCACATGATGGTTTTAAAATGCTTTTAGATTTAGTTAAATCAAAAAATGATAACTATTTTATATTTACTTCAAATGTAGATGGACAATTTCAAAAAGCTAATTTTGATGAGAAAAAAATCATTGAATGTCATGGAAGTATAAATAATTTTCAATGTTTATATAATTGCTCAAAAAATATTTGGGAATCAAATATTGAAAAAATAGATATAGAAGAGGAAGAGTTTGTTGCAATAGATACTCCAACTTGCCCAAAATGTAAAGAAATTGCAAGACCAAATATTTTAATGTTTGGTGATTGCGATTGGAATGAATTAATTACTTTAAATCAAGAAACAAGATATACAAAATGGAAAAGAGAAAATAAGGGTAAAAAACTTTTAATTATAGAACTAGGAGCAGGAACTGCAATTTCTACTGTAAGAAGAGAGAGTGAAAATATTGCAAAATATTATAATGGAAAATTAATACGAATAAATCCAAGAGATTTTCAAGTAGATTCAAATTATGGATATTCAATACCTTTTGGAGCAGTTGAAGGTTTAAAGAGTATTTTCTAATCCATTCTAAAAATGTAAAGTTTTTATTAAATTTCTATATAGAAATCAACAAAATGCTTAGATATGGTATTTTATGAAGTTTTTTGAGATGATTTGTTACAAAGCTTAACCCTTTAGAGTAGGCTTTGTACACTTACAAACTAAGACTCTTTTTGCTTGTCTATGTTTATGATATGCAATTAAATAATAATTACTACTAAATAGGATTTCTACTATGTAGTAGTAATTAATGTTTATTATATTTCTTCCCAGTGATTTGGTTTTCTGTGTTGATGTGCAATTGATAAGATTACAACTTTATTTTCTACTACAGAATAAAAAATACTAAAAGAGACCACTGCAAATTAGAATTGTATAAAATCTCCCATAAAGTACCATTTAAT
>CAYLKG010000105.1:0-5252 GCA_964384195.1 uncultured Aliarcobacter sp.
TTATGATATGTATGTTTATCAATTAAAGTAATTTTTATATTCTTATTTTTTACCAATTCACCTAAGGCATAAATCCCCGCGTATCCACCACCAATTATAACGACTCTCTTCATACAAGATAAACCTTTAATTTTATTTGTTTTTTAGTACAAATTTTTTGTATTTAATTTGGACATAATAATAATCTATAATTCTATAATTAGCTCATTTAGGATATGATAAAAAGTAACAAATATCTTTAAAATTCTTTTTTAGAGTGTTTATATATGTTACTTTTTGAAATAATAGGAATAAAAATGAAATATTTTGGAGCTCATGTAAGTGCAAGTGGTGGAGTATATAATGCCCCTTTAAATGCCTTAGAAATCGGTGCAAAGGCATTTGCACTATTTACAAAAAATCAAAGACAATGGAGTGCAAAAGCTTTAGATAATAAAACTATAGATTTATGGTTTGAAAATCTTGAAAAAAGTAAGATTTTAACAAAGCACATTCTTCCTCATGATTCATATCTTATAAATCTAGGGCACCCTAATAGTGAAGCTAGAGAAAAGTCGTTGAATAGTTTTATTGAAGAGGTTCAAAGATGTGAAATTTTATCTCTTGATAAACTGAATTTCCATCCAGGTTCACACTTAAGAGAAATAAGTGAAGAAGAGTGTTTAAATAATATCGCAGAGTCAATGAATAAAGTTCTAGACAAAACAAGTGGTGTGAAACTTGTACTTGAAAACACAGCTGGGCAAGGAAGTAATCTTGGATATAAATTTGAACACCTTGCTTATATTATTGATAAAGTAGAGGATAAAAGTCGTGTTGGAGTTTGTATAGATACTTGTCACATGTTTACAGCTGGATATGATATTAGAACAAAAGAAGCTTATGATAAAACTTGGGATGAATTTGAAAAAATTGTTGGATTCAAATATTTAAGTGGAATGCATATAAACGACTCAAAACCAGAACTTGGTAGTCGTGTTGATAGACATGATAGCTTAGGAGAAGGAAAAATTGGATGGGATTGCTTTAAATTTATAGCAAATGACCCTCGAATGAATGACATTCCTTTGGTTTTGGAAACTATTGACGAATCAATATGGGCAAAAGAGATAGCAACTCTATATAGCTTTACAGAAAAGTAAGTATTAAAACTTACTTTTCAAACAATAAATTAAATTTTATAATCCAAAAGTTTCTATAATTTTTTTCTCAAAATCTTCGTTGCTTAGCTCTTTTCTAAGGGGAACAAAAGTTGTAGCTTCAGTTCCAACAGGAACAGCAATAGGTGAATTAGCATCTTCAATTATGTTTTTTACAGCATTTGCTATTGCTATTGGATCTGGTCCTTCATTTATTGCTTTTGCTACGATTGGTACTAAATGTGAAGTCAAATTTTTATAAGCAGAGTCTTCACTCATAGTTTTTTCATTTATTACTAAACCTTTTTTAACAAAATTTGTCCCAAAAAGTCCAGCTTCAATAGAATGAACTCTTATATTAAAAGGTAAAGTCTCAAATCTAAGAGAATCTGTAATTCCCTCAACTGCATATTTTGAAGCATTATAATGAGACAATAAAGGAAGTCCAATCTTTCCTAAAAATGAACTAATATTTATAATAACTCCTGATTTTTCCTTTCTCATAAAAGGTAAAACTTCTCTAGTTGTTTTAATAAGTCCAAAAACATTTACATCAAATTGATTAAAAATCTCTTCATCTGTACCATCTTCTAATGTTGATAAAAGACCATATCCAGCATTATTTAGTAAAACATCTATTTTACCTTCAAGTTCTATTACTTTTTTTACAGCATTTTTTATAGAATCTGTTTTTGTAACATCAAGATAAATGTAAGTTATATTTCCTTCTTTTTTATCTACATTTTCATCTCTACAACCTGCATAAACTTTATAACCATTTTGTGAAAGTAGTTTAGCTGTAGCATCGCCCATACCTGAAGTAGCACCTGTAATTAAAATAACCTTTGACATAAGAAGTTCCTTTTATTAAAATGACTGAGTCTATCTTATAAAAAGTTGCTAGTTATTGTTTAGAATCAATTCAATATTTTAATGTAAAATATTTTTGATATGTTTTGCGTACTCTATAGAATCATTTATATTTGAAAAAGTAGTTACATATTCTATTTGTGCTCTTTCTAATTTTTTTAAAACTCTTTGATTAAGTCCAGAAAAAATTAGTTTTTTATCTTTTGCTTCAAAACTCTCAACAATAGACTTTAATGCAACAATAGCTGTCATGTCAATCATTGAAACATTTTTCATATCAAGTATTACAATATTTTTTTCATCATTTATATTTAACAAAGTTTTTAAAGCTTTTTGAGCAGCTCCAAAAAACATAGGACCATTTATATCATAGATTAAAATATTTTTTGGTAAATCTCTATGCTCTTCTAAACTACTACTTGAAAGCTCAATTGAATATAAATCGATAGTTCTTTTTATAAATAAAACCGAAGCAAGAGCAATTCCAACAGCAACAGCTACTTGCATATCTATTAAAACAGTTAAAGAAAAACATGTAAGAAGCACATAAATATCATCTTTGGGGGCTGTCTTTAAAATATTTAAAAAGTGTTTTATTTCACTCATATTCCAAGCAACCATAATTAAAAGTGCCGATAAGCCAGCCATTGGAAGATAAGAAATATATGGAGCTATAAACAAAATTGAAGACAATATAAATAAAGAGTGAACTATTGAAGATAATTTTTTAGTTCCACCTGAATTTATATTTGCAACTGTTCTTGCAATTGCAGCAGTTGCAGGGATTCCTCCAAAAAATGGTACAACTAAATTTGTAATTCCTTGTCCAATTAGCTCTTTATTTGGATCTGTTTTATTTCCAGTCATCGCATCACTTATAACAGCACATAAAAGTGATTCTAAAGCTCCTAATATAGCAATTGCAATAGAGTGAGGAAGAAGTTTTAAAAATAAATCGATATTTATCTGTTCAGCTGGTAAAAATCCCCAAGGAAGAGAAAATTGCAATGGAATTGGTGGAATTCCATTTCCGCTTATTCCATTTATATTATATGTAAAAGTTGAATTTATTGTAGAAATATTTAAACCAAATTTATGATTAAAATACGCAACAAACAGTGTTACAAGTCCCAAGGCAACTAAAGCAGCTGGAACTTTACTTTTTGTTTTTTTCCATAAAATTAATACAGCAAGAGTAAAACTAGCTGTTAAAAATTCATAAAGATTAAAAGTATTAAAAGAATTAAAAAGTAAAACTATCTTATCAATATAACTTCCATCGAATTTTTCAATACTCAAACCAAAAAAATCTTTTATTTGAAATGTTGCAATTACAACAGCTATTCCTGAAGTAAATCCAACCGTTACAGGATATGGAACTAATTCTATTAAATTTCCAAGCCGCAACAATCCGACAAGTATTAAAATAACTCCTGACATTAAACCACAAAGTAAGAGCCCTGTTATTCCAAATTGTTGAACAATTGGGATAAGAATAACTATAAATGCGGCAGTTGGACCTGAAATATTTACTTTACTACTTCCAAAAATAGCAGCAAAAACACCTGCAACAATAG
This sequence comes from uncultured Aliarcobacter sp., assembly GCA_964384195.1. GTDB lineage: Bacteria > Campylobacterota > Campylobacteria > Campylobacterales > Arcobacteraceae > Aliarcobacter. The sequence continues at coordinate 3,587 of CAYLKG010000105.1, forward strand.
CGGTATAAAGTCCTAATTGAGGTGGTACTCCTGTTGCAATAGCAAGAGCCATTGATAATGGCAAAGCTATTATACCAACAGTCAAACCTGAAAAAATATTACTTTTCATTTTTCTTACTTTGAAATAAAATTAGCGACCTTATTTAAAGTATTATAGAACATAGATTTTGTGGTTATTATCTTCTATATTATTTTTAAGTTTTTTTTGCCAAAATTCATATTTTACTTGATCTTTTGGCTGTTCAAAAAGCCCTGTTTTATAGATATTTGAAAGCATATCTTGGGCTTGCCTTACACCTTTTTGTCCTGCAAAATCAAGTAACTCAATCCCTTTTTCTACATCTACTTTTGTGTTTATACCTTGAAGATAAAACCTTGAAAGTTGATAAGCAGCAACAGGATCAACACTACTTGACTCATTTAGAAGTTCGAAAGATTTATTTATATCTTTATTTACTCCATCTCCTTTATAATATAAAAATGAGATTGGAAGATTTGCATAAATATTTCCATTTTGCTTTGATAAATTTAGATATTTAACAGCATTTTTATAATCTTTTTTATCAGCATAATATGTACCTAATCTTAACTGTGCAAAAGAGTTTGTATTCTCTATTTTTTTATAACAAGCAAGTTTTTCACTATCTTTTTCTATTTTTTGGCAAACATTTGCCTCTTTTAATGGAGCTTCATAACTATCTGAAGATCCAAAACTCAAAATCTCAGGCATTTTCATAGAACATGCCGTAAACATCATAGCTATTATTGCTGAACTTAAAATTTGTTTTTTCATCTATCTTCCGTAAATTTCTTTTATAAAATCTTTATTGTTTTCATCTAATTTTGATTGCCAATATGTGTTTTTTTCAAAATCTGGCTCAATATATTGAGAATTTGAGTAGATAATAACCAATTGACTTTGTGCATCTCTTACACCATTTTCACCTGCAAATTCTAAAAGTTCAATTGCACCTGAAATATCATTGTCTCTTAAATAAAATAAAGACAATTTATAAGCAGCAATTGGATCTAAATCTTTAGCATCTTCTAGAAGTGAAATTGCTTGTCTATCATTCATCTCAACACCAAAACCATTTATATAAAGTTCTGCTATTAAGGCATTTGCATAAAAATTCTTTTGTTTTTTTGCTATTTCAAATCTATCCATAGCCTCTTTAAAATTACCTTTATATTGAGCATCAATTCCAAGTCTTAACTGAGCAAAGCTATTTTTATGTGAGATTAAATCATAACAATCAATTTCTACATTAAAGTTCTGATTTTTACACTCATTTGCAATCTCTTTTTCATTTCCTACTGCTTCTATTATTTTCGTGTTACTAGCACATCCACCTAAAAAAAGTAGTATAAAAGTAAGTGTTAATGGTTTTAAAATTTTAGTCATTTTCCCTCTTTTATCTCTTAGTTATTTGAAATACGACCATTTTATCATTTTTTTATTCATTTGCAGTTAAGAGATAAAAAGATAATATATAACAATAAATATAAATATTTGGGGATTAATGTTAGAAGTAATTGAGTTTTTAAAAGCAAAAAATATAGAAAAAACAAGGTTTTATGAACAGTTAAAATGTACAGTAGATGAGGCAAGAGTTTTACAATATCTTTCAAAAGAGTACATAAATGGAAGAGATATTTTAAATGT
>CAYLKG010000106.1:0-3246 GCA_964384195.1 uncultured Aliarcobacter sp.
TTATCTCTTATTTATATAATTATTTTATCAAAAAATGCTTGAAAGTGCCATTAAACGGTACTTTATGGGAGATTTTATACAATTCTAATTTGCAGTGGTCTCATTGTATAAATAAGACAATTAATTGTCCATTTAGATTAATATAATTCTTCTATAACAAATAGGAGAATTATATGACAAGCTTAAATTTATCAGAAAAAACAGCATTTGAAGTAACAGCTAATAAAGCACACAAACTTTTAGAGAGTTTAAAAAAATATGAAACTTTCAAAATCTCAAATATAAAAGATATTTTTGGAAATATTAAATATTCAGGTTCTAATGAATCAAATAAACTAAATAGATTTGAACTGACTTATGCATCTATTTTGACAAATGATGAAAAAGATTTAGAAAATCTAATTGAAGATGAGATTAGTGAAAAAGTATACAGACATATATCAGCACTTGAAGTTTTAGAAGATATTGCAGATTTAAAAGAGGCAATATTTGAATTCAATGTAAAAAATGGTCTAAGCTATAAGCTAAATTATATAAATAAGAAAAAAGAGCATATTAAATTGCTTGAAGTTTATGTTTTAAAATCAAAGCCTTCACAAACATCTTTAAATGAAATTGTATCAAGACTTAAAAAATTAAAAGATAGTGTTTTTGAAAGAAATGAAGATTTTGTGTTTGAATACCAATTTTGGAATAAAGAACAAATTGAAAAAGAGTTAAAAAATATAAAATCAACTATTTTAAAATATGAAGAAGAGATTTCTCAGATTAACTCAACTAATAAGTTAACAATTGAACTTTTTGATAGTTCAAAAGAGTTGTTAGGTTTATAGTGTTTCAACCTTTGGGAGCTATCATTCCCCATTGATTTTTCATAAAGTTTAAAACTCTTTGTTTTTAGACAAATGATCCGATAGAAAAAAATAAAAAATATTAAATATCATGGTACCTGCAGTTTAATACTGCATTTTATTTGTTGCTAATTGTTTAAAATAGTGTTGATATTTGATTTTTGTTAATTGTTCGAGTATTTCTATCGGTTTTAAAAAGCCATCATTGAAAAAATATATTTGTAAAACTATCAGAATAAAAATAGTTTTAAAATTGAACCTTTTTTTAAAAGTTAAAATAATTTAAAATAAATTTATATAGACAAATAACTGTCCAATAATATCTATATCATTCTAACATAACATACATGGAGAATGATATATGATACCTTCAAAATTAATTACAAAAGAAAATGCAAAAAAACGATTAGAAGAAAGAGGCAAAGATTTTATGGCTATTTTTGTTTCAGGTTCAAATCTTCATCCAAATCCAAAAATGTATAAGTATTATTGGTGGATATACTCTATGGAATCGCAAGAAAAAAGTGCAGCTGAAGTTTTTTATAAAAAAGAACATAGATTAACTACAAAAAAGTTTGAAGAAGAAGCAATAAGGCTACAAAACAATAAAATATCCTTTGCTTATGTAAATAGCAAATTACATAGATTAGGTACGATTTTTGATTATGAAAAATTATTAAAAGAGTTTCCAGATATAGAATTTGCACCAGCTTATGAAGATGATAGTGATGAGATGAATGAAGAAGGACATAAGTAGATGCAATATTTATCTAAGGCACAAAAAATTGTTACTGGTTTTATTACCTTTATAACAGTAATTATTTAGAATGGCAAGATATACTAAAAATTGGTGAGATTTGGAGTAATTTAAAAGTTTATTATCAATATTTTGATTAAGGAGTATAATTTGCAAGGAACTTGGAAAACAAAGAAAAAACATATTCAAAAAGATAAGTTTGATCAAATAGTTAAAACTATTAAATATTTTAATCCAAGAAAATTTAAAAAAGAACTATTAGTTGATTTTTTGGAAGATTATAAACTCAAACAATCAAGATGTCCTAATAATGCTAGAAAAAAGATTTATAAGAAAATTGTAAATTCAAAAGATAGAAGAATAAAAAGAGATTACTTAAAAAATTTTGAATTTGATAAAGAGATTACTACACATAAACTTTCTAAATCTATTTTGTGGGAGATTATATAAGCATTAAAATATAAATGAAGCATAATTCATATTTAAGTATAAAATTAATTATATATGAAATATATTTCTTATTTAGGAGTGAAAATTGACTCTATTTGATTTGGGAAAAGAGATAAAAACCTTGCGAAAAGAGAAAAACTGGTCTCAAGATGATTTAGAAAAATATTTAGGTATCACAAAAAGAACAATCTAAAAAATAGAAAATGGCTTCATAGATGAAGTTGGAATTAAAAAAGTTGAAAATATTTTGGATTTACTTGGAGTTGAATTTGCTCTTAGACCAAAAGGAAGACCAAAAACTCTTGAAGAGTTACAAGAAGAGTTAAGTAATGCAAGATAGCTCTAAAATGGTTTAAAAGATATTACAATTCTTATAAATGTCAAAAAGAAGCTCTAGCATAAAAATACAAATAAATGTCTTTTTATATAGTTAAAATAATAGTAAGATTAAAATTTACGAGGAAACATAAAATGAAAATGTATTTAGATGATATAAGAGAACCAAAAGATAGCTATGATGTGATTGTTAGAAGTTATGAAGAAGCTCTTTTGTTTGTGCAAAAAAGTGGTATTCCATCTTATATCTCTTTTGATCATGATTTAGGTTGTGAGGATACTGGAGAAATTTTAAAAAGTGGTTATGATTTTGCTAAATGGCTAGTTGATATGGATATTGAAAATATCTATAAATTTCCAGATAATTTCTCTTTTAATATTCATAGTGCAAATCCTATTGGAAGAAATAATATCAATTCTATTTTAAATAACTATCTGAAATTCAAAGTTAGATATAAAGAGTAATTTTAAAACTAAATTATAATGCACTTCGAAAATAGGGGAAAAGCTATAAGAGTAAGTTTAGATGATCTATAATCTCTTGAATTCAAAGATTTTAATTTAACTTGAAAATAGTGAAAAACATCTGCTATTTTCTCTATTATTTTTTGAATCTTTTGCCAAAATCTCAATATCATACGAACCAGCATAAAATGTTAAAACTATTTCATTTTTAGGGTTTAGATTTTCATTAACCCAAAGAATAAGCTCTTTCAGATGATTTTTCCAAATTTCTTCTTTGGTTTTAAAATATATTTTTTCTATACATAAATTACAAAAAAATCCCTTTTTATCTTTTTTTATAAATTTTATAAAATCATTAGTTTTTTTCATCGATAACTCCAAGTAGCT
>CAYLKG010000106.1:3346-5070 GCA_964384195.1 uncultured Aliarcobacter sp.
TTTTTATAAATTTTATAAAATCATTAGTTTTTTTCATCGATAACTCCAAGTAGCTTTAAACAATTTTGAGCTGAAATTTCATTTGAATCATCTTCAATTATTGCATAATCAGTTTCATCTAAATCAACACTTACTTCAATTCCATTTATGTAAAATCCATTAATATAATTTGGTAAAAACAAATAACAAATCTCATCTTTTTGAACTTTTGTTTTAAGAAGTGATACATTTAAAACAGGATAGTTATCAAAATATTTTAAGCAGATATTTTCTAGTGATTGTTTTGAAAAACTGTTTAGCAGTTTGTAGTGAAAATTAAAAATAGGGTGTTCCATTTTATGAATAAGTTCTTTTAGATGCCAATAATATTTTAGCCCTTTGAATATATTTAAAAAGTTATCAATTATGCTTTTGTAGTGTTTCTCTATCTTTGGTATATGTTTTCCTGCTCCAAACTCAAAATCTTTCCAGATTGATTTATCTATAGGAACTAAAGATTGTTTTATATTTGACCATGAGTATAAAGATATCTCTATTTTTAAATCATTTGATTTCTTTGAAAGAATTAGTTTAAAAAATATACCTAAATCTACTTTTTTATTATCGTTTTCAAGTACCAATTCATCATTTGCATTTATAAAAAAAGATTTATTGTTAAATTTCTTGTTTTCTAAAAAGTTCTTCAATGTTAATGAATATCTTTTTTGCATGTCTTGCCTTACTGTTTTTCTTTAATTATAAAGAGAAATATAGACAAAAATGTGTCTTTATTGACTGTTATAATTCTTTAATCATTTCTTTGAACTTAAAATAAATAGTATTATTTAAGTGTTAGAAGAATTAGAAAATTCTATTGAAGTGATTATTAAAACTAAAAAGTGAGGATAAACAGATGGAAGTGGATACTTTAGAAGAGATGGCTAGAAAAAGAGAGCTTAAAGAAGAAAATAAAACTAATAGTCAAGAAGAAGTGAAAAAAATGTCTGAAGAACCGATGGAAGTACTTGAAAAAGATAGAAAAAGTTTGGAATCAACTCCTCAAAAACAAGATTTGCAAAAAGCAGTTATTCCAAAACATATGGTTCCTTATGGAAATGGATCACAAGAAGAACAAGATGAGATGGAAGATTTAAAAAGAACAAATCCAGCATTATATGCTGCAATTACAAGTTGGAATTAAGTAAATCATAATGAAAAATGAAATTAATATAGAAGAAGAACTAAAAAAAATTGAATGGATGAAAGCTTCAATGTCTAATAGTTATGAGATATACTTATCACAAATAGGAATGAATATTCAAGGAAATTTTTATGTATTTGAATATATTGCAAAATTTTCAAAACAACCAACATTATGGATTAGTTTTAATACTGTATATAATGAGATACATACATTAAAAAAAGGGTTTAGTTCTGTAGGATGGAAAAATTATTTAAATCCGAAAAATACTGATATAAAAGCAAGAAAAGAGTTTTTACATTTTATGCAAACAAATTTTCCAGATACAAAAATTGTAATGGTTTTTGATTTAGTGCAATGTTTACAATATCCATATTTAGGAAGTTTAATGATAGATACTCCACAATATAGTGAAGTTTATAATGCATTAATTGAAAAATATGGAGATCCATATTCAAATGATAAAAGAGTAAATGAAGCTTTGTGGATTATGGATTATAAAGAAGCTGTTAAACTTCATGAAGAGAACACAAAAGCTTGGGAA
>CAYLKG010000107.1:0-4968 GCA_964384195.1 uncultured Aliarcobacter sp.
ATTATATGCCAGTTTGTTTTAGATTATCATTTCTCTATTGAAAAATTTGGGATAAACCAAAGATTAGAGTGTTTGGAGAAGTTGCTCCAAATACAAATGAAAAGATAAAAAGCTATTTAAAATCAGATGAAACAAATAGTTATGAAACAGGCGCAAATAGTTATAGAAAATTAGGACTTACTACTCAAGTTTCAAATGAAACAGTAATAGCAACAAATAAAGCATATAGAAAAGTAAGAATTGATAATATAAATCTAAAATTTATACCAAAAAGAGTTGATGTAAATGATGATGAGATTTATTTAGTTCAGATATTAGATGCAATTAAAGATATAAATAAAATACCAGCAACAACACCAAATGAAGCGATTAAATATCTAAAAGAGATTATAAAAAAAGAGTCTTTTGAAAATCAAAATAAACTTACAAAATTTGCTTTGAAATATACTCCAAGAACAAAAGCAATTTTAGGTGCAATTTTTAAAGAGATAGGAAATAAAAATTGTGCTTATGAGTTAAAATCAACTCTAAATCCAATGACAAATTATAAATTAAAATTAGAAGAAGATGTTATTAAAGATAGGAAATACTGGAATTTTATATGATATTACATAATGATAAAGAAACATTTAATGATTTGATAGAAACAACAGCTGGAGTGCTTGGTATTCCTGCTGTTTTTATCGAAAAAGATTATTGGGTAACTTATATTTTAAATAAGTTATCAAAAAGCAATTATAAAGAAACTGCAATTTTTAAAGGTGGCACATCTCTATCAAAAGCTTATAAGATAATAGATAGATTTTCAGAAGATATAGATTTAGCAATAATAACTGATGGTATTGATGGAAATGCAGTTAAAACACTTATTAAAAATATTGAAAAAGCTTTGTTAGATGAAAATTTTGAAGAAACTACTACTCCTCAAACTTCAAAAGGCTCAAAGTTTAGAAAAACAGTACATCAATATCCAAAAATTATAGAGGGTGATTTTGGACATGCAAATGAGAATTTAATTATGAATTAAATTCTTTTGCTAAACCGCATCCATATATAAGTAAAACTATTTCTACTTATATATATGATTTTTTAAATACTCAAAGTGAAGAAGCAAAAAAATTAATTGGTGATTTCCAGTTAGAGCCATTTGAAATAAATGTGTTGGATTATAAAAGAACATTTTGTGAAAAAATTAGTACAGTTGCAAGAGCTTCTTTTGAAAGTGATGAAGTTTATAGTCAGTTGAAAGAAAAAATAAGACATTTCTACGATATTTAACACTTAATTCGAGAAGATGAAATAAAAGCATTTTTAAATAGTGATGATATGAATAGTATGATACAAAATGTAAAAGAAGATGACCAAAAACAGTTTAGTTCTGATTGGGCAAATGTAAAGTTACACTCAACAAAGATTTTTGAAAATATTAATATTTTAGATGAATTAGATAGTTATTATAATAGTAATTTCAAAACATTGGTTTATTCCGAAAACTTACCAAATATGCAAGATATAAAAGCAAAATTTGAAGAGTTGGCAAAAATACTAAAAGAGAGAGAGATTTATAGACTTATATAGATTATTTAAAATCCTAAAATAAATATAGACAAATTAATGTCCACTTAGTATTTTATAATTCTTTATATCAAATATAAAGGAGCATAAAATGCTAGAAAATAAAATAAATGTTGAACTTACAATTAATGGTCAAAAAGTAAAAGTAGGACATAAATTTTTAGAAGATATTTCTATGAACATTCCAGATGTTAAAGAAAACTCAAAAATATTTACAATTTTGGCTTATAGTGATAATTTTGAAGCAAGAGATAATATTGCAAGAAAAGATAATTTGTCTTTAGAAGCAATTGATACCTTATTAAACGATGCATCTGATAATATAATTGATAGAATATTATCAAATAGAGATGTTAATAAATACATTACTAATGAACAAATATTTTCAATTATTGAGAAAAATAATATTAAATTACTATCTACAATTGCAGAAAATATTGATGAATTTCATAGCTGTGATAAATGTGAAATCTTAAATACATTAGTAAAACATAAAAGTAGTAAAGTAAAAGCTGCTCTTTTTTCATATTCAGTATCTGATTTGTTATCAATAGAGAAATTAAAAGAGTTATCTAATGATGAAGATTTTGATGTAGCAACTGAAGCAAAAAAAGAGTTAAAAAATAAATTAGAAAAAAATTGAAGCTACTAAAATATTAGAAAAATAGATACCCTAGAGTTTAGTATTAAACTTTGGGGTAAACTTTTTTTTAGAAAATAATATGAAATATAGCAATAAGAATTTTTAAAAGACATAATTCTGTCTTTTTAGATTTGTACAATTCTTCTATAAAATACAAGAAGGATAGATATGCTAGAAACACTAAAATACTTAACTCAAATTAAACCAGCAAGAAATTATAGAAATATTGATTCACTAAATAATATAGCTTCATATCTTGAAGATATATTTAAAAAAATAGGTTTAAAAACTCAATTTCAAAATTTTTTAGTTGATGGAAATGAATATAAAAATGTAATAGCAACTTTAAATTCTAAATATGAAAAAAGATTAATTATTGGTGCTCATTATGATGTTCGTGGAAATTTTCAAGGAGCAGATGATAATGCAAGTGCTGTTGCTGGTCTTATACAAACAGCAAAACAACTTTATAAAATAAAAGATATCTTAGATATTATTACTCCACCGAATAAATACTTAATATAAATTATATGTTTTTATATATAATACTAATTAAGATTATTTAGATATTTTCTAATTAATAAAACTTATAAATACACTAAATAAATGTATGTTAAAATATTAAAATATCCAATATATTTGTAATTAAGCTCATAAAATCCAACTAATTACAAATATATGATATTTAGCTATTTAATTCTTTGCTTCTCAATCTTCTCAATCTTCTCTTTTGTAGTTTGAAGTAAAAGTTTTTCAAGCTCTTCAAGCCTTCCAAATGTTCTCATCACTTTAATAAAATTAATCATTGAAATACTCCCTTTTTGTTCATAGTTAGAGTATGTTGTTGGAGAACTAAGCTCTGCTTCTTTTGCAAAATCACTCTGCTTTTTATTTTGAGAAAGTCTTAACTCTTTTGCTCTAAGAGCTAAAACCATTGCTATCTCTTCATCTGTAAGAGTTCCAAAAGCACTATTTGGATTAAGTTTATTTTTGAGTTTTTTCTTCGCTTTTGTTTGTGAATCTTGCAGTTTTTTTAATAAATCATTACTCATTATAGTGCCCCTTGAAGTGTTCTTTTGCTGACATGTTCTAAAATTTGTTTTTGCTTTGATGGCTTTACTTCATAATCTTTAAGTAGTTTTGGTAGTTCATTATCTCTTAGTTGTTTCATTTTTTCTAAAGATGTTGCAACAAACTCTAAATCAATCGAAAATTCAGTCGCTAGTGTGGTGATGTCATCAATATCTATTTTTGAGAGAGCTTTACCATATAAAGATAGTTGATGTTCTACAGTTTGCTTTTCTCCTTTTGCAAATGTTAAATCATATGCAGGTGTAGCTTTGTATTTAAAATCACTATCACACATAAAAGAGAAGTTTCTACTATGATCATCTTGATTGACAAACATATAGTTAAAAAGCATTTGTAAGAAAAGTTGTTTCAGACTCCCTAAAGCTCCTAGTTTTACTGCGGTTCTAAGCAAATCTTCATACCCTATGGTTCTTGGAATATTGTAATCTAGGTGAAGTAATCCTGCAAGTGAGTGAACATGATATCTTTTCCCGCTTGGCTCTATATCAAAGCGTTTCGTTACGAAATGGTGTTTGTCATCAGTTTGAACCAAATAGCAATCTGCCATATCAATACCACATCCGATTGCAAGAATATAATAAATGTACTCGACTTTAGAATATGTTGATTTGTTTTCATCTTCGTTTACTGTATCATCATATTTGATAATTGCGTGGATAAATCCATCTTTTAATGGTTTTGTACGATCACCTAAAAATACCTCTTTTGTGTCAAGATTTATGGCTCCAACTGCTTTACTTCTTGCACCTCCTACAAATGAGTGAGCACTTATTAAAAATGCATCTTGTAGTGAGTGATAATCTCCCCCTTTTTTTAATTCCTTAGCTTTTTCAAACATAGATTTTAACTCTATCGTTTCAATAAATCCATTTTCCTTTTCCATTGATGGTTCATATGTAATCGCTCCAAGTCCCCTATGCCCAATAAAAAGAAGTTTATCACTTACAGTCGGATATTTATTTGAGTTTTGTAAAAAGAAGTTATTTAATATTTCATTACCAAAATTACCAGGTAATGAATCGCTAATGAATCCTGCAACCCTCTCAAGATGTGTTAGATGTGTAGTATCTATCTCCTTTTGATTGGAACTTAACATTAAAGGACTTACTTTATTACACAAGTCGTCAACTTGTTTTAGATATACTCTATCTTCTTCTTGATACATATCTGCTATATGATTTCCGAATATATATATTGAAATTTTTTGCATGTTTAATCCTAATCCATAAATATTTGTAATTATATCATATTTTAATATATAACTACAAATATTTATGTTTATAATGTATTTTAATACATTTATTTAGTGTATATTATTATACTTTTAACCCGGATTTTGCAATAGGATATTCTTGGTATAAATTAATCTTATAATAATTACTAAATTTCTGGCACAAATAATCTAAAATATCTTATTTATATTTATATGGCTTGGTGACTGTTTTTCAGGTCTTCTTTTTGATTGAAATTTTTTACCACAATTATTACATTGATAACGTTGAATTTCATTTCTTTTACCAATCTTTTTTGTGTTTTTTGATAAGCATTTTGGACATATTTTACTATTTTTTTACAGACATCTGTAGATAATCCTTTTTAAACAACCATAGTATCGAAGCTAGCTTAACTTTTCAGACCCCATTTTTTTTAATTAAGCC
>CAYLKG010000108.1:0-4937 GCA_964384195.1 uncultured Aliarcobacter sp.
TTATATGCCAGTTTGTTTTAGATTATCATTTCTCTATTGAAAAATTTGGGTTAAATATAGCAGAAAATAGACACATAACAACTTTTGCTATAGGATACATTACTAAATTTTCAGATAGTTTTTTATTTGAACTATCACCAGAGATTGGATTTTATGGTGATAATAATAAAAATAACTCTGTAATTGAGCAAAAAAATAGTTACGCAATAACATCAAATTTTAGGTACAAACCAAGTAATAAATATGAATTGTTTATAGGTTTTCAAGAAAATTACCTAAAAGATACTATAAGAAATGGAAGAAAGAAAAACGATGACTATTTTTATGAAAAGTATAGTTTTGGAGGGGCTTATTGCACCGACAAATTCCATCAATTTATGATTAGATTTGCAACAGAAGCCGATAAAGAATACGGTTTAGAAATCAATAAAGAGGTTCTGGTAAGGTACAGATGGTGGTTTATATAAAATTACTTATCTTTTAGCAATTCTTTTGCACTTTCAATAAGTTTATTTATTGCAAATAATTTTTTATCTAGTTGATTTTTTTTATCAATATCGCACTTAATTATCTCATTTAACTCTTTTTTTATATTTGCTTTTTTTTCTTTTAATTCATCAATTATTTTGAGAATTTTTTCCTCTTGAGAATTTTTTAGTCTATCTTTTTTAAAATATTTAGTTACTCTTTCAATGATTTTATTTATTTTCATCTCTTATTTCTCCTATTTTTTTAAGTAAGTCATTATTTAAGAATAAAATATTTGCAACTTTTACAAGTTTTTTCTGAATAGAATAACCAGTGGCACTATCATTCATATATGATGTTGCCATAGTTGCTTTTATTTTATCTTCCCTAATTAAAGCATCAATATCTTCAGAACTTGCTAAATCATTTTGTGCTAGTTCATTTCTTATAAGCTCAAACTGAGTTAATTGCTCGGCATCATCCTCTAGAGTTGAAAGAGTATTTATGTCTATTAAAATCTCAGCTAACTCTTTTCTTAGAATATTGTACTCTTCTTTAATAAATTGGTTTTTACTTCTTAGGTAGTAATTTATATTTTTTTGAATATCTCTTGTATCTTTTAATGCTTCAACTATTAAAGAAGCAGCTCTTCTTAGTTCCCCAACCTCTTTATGTTGAAAATCAAACATATGTTCTTGAGCAAAAGATGAGTATTTAATAATTTCACTATAAAGAGATTTTATATTTTTTTGATAAATTTCATCTATATCCATATCAATTATTGAGATTTCATCATTTAATCTTGCATTTAAAGTCTCTTTTGTTAGACCTGTTGTATGAAGATTTAGCGCATGAAGCATCGCTTTTTGACAATTTTCATATAGATTGATTATCTCTTTTTTTATTGAAATCAAAGCTGCATCTGGATTTGATAAAACAGATGGTGTTAAGTATTTTGGTTTTGATGCTGAAGATACTTTTTTTGGTATTAAATTTTCAGATATTTTTACTAACAAATGAATAAATGGTGTTAGAAGAATAATACCAACTAAACTAAAAATAGTATGAAATAGTGCTAGTTTCATTCCATAGTTATGATTGCTTATTCCAAAATAGGGAGCTAATAAATCAACAAAATCTTTGAAGTAGAAAATAAAAATAGTGACGAAAATTGCAGAAATAAAATTGAAAATAAAATGAACAAATGCAACTCTTTTACCATTTTCATTTGAAGTAAATGATGCCAAAATAGCTGTCAAAGTTGTACCAATATTTGCTCCAATTGCTAAAGATAAAGCATTTATATAAGAGATACTATCTGCATTTAAAGCTGTAATTACGATAGCTAAAGTAGCAGCACTAGATTGAATTACTACAGTAACAATAATACCTATTAAAATATATACAATAATTCCTGTATAACCTTTCATAGAATAACTTACTAAATCTATAGAGCTCTTTATTTCATCAAAACCGTCTTTCATATAAGCAATTCCAAGAAAGATAAAACCAAGTCCTAAAAGTACATTTCCTCCACCTTTAGAACTGTTTGACTTCCCAAGTCTTAAAATAACTCCAAAAATAATCATAGGAAAAGCATAAGCAGATATTTTTACATCAACTCCAAGGTTAGAAACAATCCAAGCAGTAGTTGTACTACCTAAGTTTGAGCCAAAAATAATTCCAATTCCTTGTACTAAAGTTAGCAACTCAGCACTTAAAAAAGATATTACCACAAGCGTAATAATTGTAGAACTTTGAACTATTGAAGTTGATAAAAATCCAGTAGCAATTGCATAAAAAGTATTGTTGGTAAATTTTTGAAGTAGATTTTCAAGAATACCTCCTGAAAGTTGCTTGAAGCCATCTTGCATAAAAAACATACCAATGATAAATATAGCAATACCACTTAAAATAATTGTGAAATTTTCATATTTAAAAATAATATATCCAAGTATTATTAGAGAAACTAACCAAAAAACTTTTTTTTGCACATCTTACCTTAGTCAAAATAATTTCATTATAACCAATTTGATATAAATAAGTAGATATTTGATAAAATGGGACAATTTTTGATATGTAATGAGGTTTGGAGATGTATAAAATTTTGATTTTGGAAGATGATACTCTTTTTGCAAATACTTTGGAAGATTTCTTAGCTTGCGAAGAGTTTATAGTAAATATTGCAAAAGATGGAGAAGAGGCTTTAAGCTTAAATTATGAGAATAATTATGATTTATACATATTTGATATAAATGTTCCAAAAATAAATGGTTTGGAGCTTTTAAAACTTCTAAGACAAAATAATGATAGCACTCCAACAATATTTCTTACCTCATATAAAGACAAAGATACCTTAAAAGACGCCTTTTTAAAAGGTTGTGATGATTATATAAAAAAACCAGTTGATTTAGATGAACTACTTTTTAGAATAAAAGCTGTTTTAAAAAGAAATAAAAAAGAGTTTAAACAGATAAATTTAGGAAATAATATAGTTTTTAATCCTATTTCAAAAAGAGTTTTTGAAGATGGAGTTGATATGAATTTACCTATAAAAGTTCTAGAGATGCTTGAACTATTTTTGGAAAATAGAAATGAAATTGTTACAAAAGATATGATAATTTCTAGGCTTTGGAGCGCTAGTCAAAGTTATAGTGAAGGCTCGATTAGAGTCTATATAAATCAACTTAAAAAATTATTTGAAAATAAAGAAGCAATAATAAACTTGAAGGGAATAGGATATAAACTTGAATTCTAAAAAAATTGAATTTCTAATTTCTATTTCTTTGGTTTTTGTTTTCTCTTTGGTTTTTGTTTTATATCTAAATTTTTTATTTACTACAAAAATAAATTTTACACAAGTTCAATATTTAGTTTTTTTAGTTTTTTTAGTTTTTATTGGGCTTTTTATATTTCTTTTTTTCTCTTCATCTTTTATAAAATTTATTTTTAAAAGTAGCCAAAAATTAGAGAAAGATATAAAAAACACTATTCATGAGCTAAATATTCCTGCTTCAACAATAAAAATGAATGTTCAACTTCTACAAAAAAATATAACAGAAGAGAAAGATTTAGCAAGATTAGAACGAATTAGCAAAGCAAATGATAATTTGTTTAAATTATATGAAAATTTGGAATATGAATTTAAAAAAGAGATTAATAAAATTGAATTAGAAGAGTTTTATTTAGAAGATATTATAAAAACTTCTTTGGATAAATTTGAGGATATTAAAAAAGATACAATTATAGAAAAAAATATAATAAACCTTCTATTATATTGTGATTATAACGGCTTTTTGATAGTTTTAGATAATCTTTTTTCAAATGCAATAAAATATAATAATTCTACTAATCCATATATAAAAGTAGAGCTAAATGATATGATTTTATCAATATTTAATTTTGGACAAAAAATTGATACAAAAAATATTATGCTAGTTTTTGATAGATACTTTCAAGAAAATTCACAAAATAGAGGATTTGGTTTAGGTTTAGCCATAGTTAAAGAATTTTGCGATAAACATAAAATATTTATAAATATTGAAAGTTTAGAAAATGGAACAAAAATCAATCTAAACCTTAAAAATATTATTGCAAATTCACAAAAAAAGAGAATTTATGAATTTAAAACTTGAATATCATCAAAATGTAGATGGAAAAATTGTACGAAAAGAGTTGCAATTTTCAAAAGATTTGCTAAAGGAACCATATAATTTAAACTCCCTTTTTGTAAGTATGGTTGATGGTCAGTCTATGGAGCCAAATATTTTACATGGTTCTTTGGTTATTGCTGATTTAAGTCAAAAAGAGTTTGAAAATGAAGCTATATTTTTAATTTATAAAGATAATAATATGTGGATAAAAAAAGCAAAAATTATAGAAAACAGTAAATATTTTGTATCTATAAATCTAAAATATTCACATCTTACATATAAATTTGAAGATTGTAGAGTTATTGCAAAAGTTCTTTTGACTTTTGAAAATAGATAAACAACTTCACACACTCATACCTTAAACTTATAAATTTATTAACGAAAAATTAACAGATAATTATTAATATTACTTGTCCTATAAATTCTCTATCTAAATAAAAGTTTGGCGACTCATAAAGATAGAGAATTGGCGTACTAAGCCATCTTTATTTTACTGAAAAACTCCTTTTCATACTATAAATATGGTTTTTATCTTATTTTTAATTATGGAGAGGAAATGTCAAAACTAAAAAGTTCTATTGTTGTTGCTAGTTTAATATTAGGATTAGATGCATTAGGTAATGTTGAGCAATTAGAAGCCGTAAAAGTAGTATCATCTACAATTAATGATGAAACGAATAAATCAAAAGAGGTTTCAAGCGTAGCCGTTATTGATTCAAAAGATGTTGAAAAAATAAATCCAAGAAGTGTTGCAGATATACTAAACCCAGATTATGCAATAGAAGAAGCAATAAAATATTTATTTATAACTAAAAG
>CAYLKG010000109.1:0-4908 GCA_964384195.1 uncultured Aliarcobacter sp.
ATGAACTAATTTTATGTAACTTTTATAGGCTCTATTTTTATGTCAGGATTTGGGAAATAATTCAAAATAGATTTAAATTTTAGAATTATGGTATAATAAGACAATTTCGGCATACTTCGGTCTATGTCTGACTTCGTTTATGTAGATTTTCTACAACTCATTTAAACTCAAATTATTCAACCTAGATCGTAACTTAAGCTAATAACTTTTGTGGGTTTATAAAACAAAAGGTACTTATGTCATTTTTAAATTTAGGATTATGCACAGAAATTCTTCGTGCAATAAAAGAAGAGGGGTATACAAAAGCAACTCCTATTCAAACACAATCTATTCCAGTTATATTATCAAAAAAAGATGTTTTGGCAGCTGCTCAAACAGGAACAGGAAAAACAGCTGGTTTTACACTTCCTTTACTACAGTTATTGAATAAAAATTATTCAAAAGATAAAAAAAAGGTTGTAAAAGCACTTATTTTAACTCCAACAAGAGAACTAGCATCTCAAGTAGGACAAAGTGTTGAGTCTTATGGAAAATATCTTCCATTTAAATCAGCTGTTATATTTGGAGGAGTTGGAATAAATCCTCAAAAAGCAGTTCTAAAAAAAGGTGTTGATATTATCACAGCAACTCCTGGAAGATTACTTGATTTGGTTTCTCAGGATTCTTTAGATTTGTCAAAAGTTGAATTTTTGGTTTTAGATGAAGCTGATAGAATGCTTGATATGGGATTTATTCATGATATTAAAAAAATATTATCAATCCTTCCAAAAAAAAGACAAAATTTACTTTTTTCAGCTACGTTTTCACCAGAAATTAAGAAATTAGCAGATGGATTGTTAAATTCTCCAATTTTAATAGAGGCTTCAATGGCAAATAGCACTTCACATAAAGTTGAGCAAACCGTTCATCATGTTGATAAAAATAGAAAAAAAGAGCTCTTAATTCATCTTTTAAATAAAAATAATTGGAAGCAAGTTTTAGTTTTTACAAGAACAAAGCATGGTGCTAATAAGCTAAGTGAAGCTTTAATAAAAGATAAAATAACTTCATCTGCAATTCATGGAAATAAATCTCAAGGTGCAAGAATAAAAGCTCTAGATGATTTTAAATCAGGAGTTGTAAGAGTTTTGGTTGCAACTGATATTGCAGCAAGAGGAATAGATATAGAGCAACTTCCTCATGTAATAAATTTTGAGTTACCAAATGTTCCTGAAGATTATGTTCATAGAATTGGACGAACAGGAAGAGCTGGAAATAGAGGAGATGCTATATCTTTAGTTTGCATTGATGAACATGATTATTTGCATGGTATAGAAAAATTGATTAAACAAAAAATAAATAAAATTGCAATTGAGGGATTTAAAGTAGACCCAAATATAAAAGCAGAGCCTATTTCAAATGGTAGAAACAAAGTAAATAACAATGCAAATAAAGCAAAACAAAGTAGGGCTTCAAAAATAGAAGATAAAAATTCTAGTTCAAAAAGAACTTTTGGTAAAAAAAGAGATGAAGAAAAATCATATTCAAGTGTAAAACCAAGAGAAAATAGTAATAAATTCAGCTCAAAAAGAGGCGAATCTTCATCTAATAGCTCAAGAAACAAAAGAGTAAGCTCAAGTTTAAAAAGCAAATAAACTCAAGTAACGAAGCAAGAGATTTTAAAAAAATCTTGCTTTACTCTAAAATTAATATTTAATTCATATCCTTATAGATATACTTTTTTTCTTTGAAAATATTAAAAAAGAAAGACTTCGTAAATGAAAAAAGTTAAATTACAAAATCTAGATTGTGCAAATTGTGCCTTAAAAATCGAAAAAACTTTAAATAGTATGCCAGAGTTATCAAATGTAAAATTAAATTTTTCGACTTCAACACTTACTTTTGAACAAAATACAGATAAAGATTTATTAGATATTATCGAAAAAGAGATTCAGAAAATAGAAAAAGAAGTTTTTGTAGTAAAAGAGGTAAGTAAAATACAAAAAACATTTTGGCAACTTCTTGACAAAAAACTTTTAGCAATTACTTTGATTTCTATTTTTTTAACTTACATCTCTTATAACTACCTAGAAAATAGACAACTGCAAATTTTTATTTATGTTTTAGCTTATATATTGGTTGGTTGGGATGTTTTATATAAAGCATTTAAAAATATAACAACTGGAAAGATTTTTGATGAATATTTTTTGATGTCAATAGCAACTATTGGTGCTTTTGCTTTAGCAGATTTTGTTGAGGGTATTTCTGTAATGATATTTTACCAAGTAGGTGAAATGTTCCAAAGAGTTGCTGTTTCTAATTCAAGAGAGAGTATAAACGCACTTATTGATATAAAACCAGAGTATGCATTTGTAAAAGAGGGAGAAATAGTAGTTCAAAAAACTCCTGAAGAGGTTAAAATAGGAGATATACTTTTAGTAAAAGTGGGAGAAAAAATACCTGTTGATGGTGTATTACTTTATAACAGTTGTTCTTTTGATACAAGTGCTGTAACAGGTGAGTTTAAACCAAAAAAAATAAAAGAAGATGAAAAAGTTTTAAGTGGATATATAAATATTTCAACTCCTTCATATATAAAAGTAACGGCTATTTATAAAGATTCAACTATTGCTAAAATTATAGAACTTATAGAAAATGCAAGTTTAAAAAAAGCAAATGCTGAGAAATTTATCACAAAATTTGCATCTGTTTATACTCCAATAGTTGTTATTTTAGCTCTATTTTTAGCATTTTTACCTCCATTTTTTATAGAGGGTAATTCATATTCTGATTGGATTGAGAGAGCTTTGGTATTTTTGGTTATCTCTTGCCCTTGTTCTTTGGTTGTGTCTATTCCTTTATCTTTTTTTAGTGCGATTGGAGCTGTTTCAAAAAGAGGGGTTTTAGTAAAAGGTGCAAACTATATAGAAAAATTAACCGAAATAGAAAATATTGTTTTTGATAAAACAGGAACTTTAACAAAAGGAGTTTTTGAGGTTACAAAAATAGAAGCATTTGGCATAAGTAAAGATGAACTTTTGAAATATGTTTCTTTGGTAGAAAGTTTTTCAACTCATCCTATAGCAAAAGCAATAGTAAAATCATATAACGGTGAGATAAATCTAAAAGAGCTTAGTTTTTGTGAAGAGTTAAGTGGTTTGGGAATAAAGGCTGTTGTTGAAAATAAAGATATTTTAGTTGGAAATGAAAGACTTCTTGAAAAGTTTGATGTAAAGATTTCAGAAAATATTGATGAGAAATTAAATGTTGTTTTTATTGCAATTGATTCTAAATTTGTTGGATACATTGTTGTAAGTGATATCATAAAACCTGAAACAAAAGAGTTTTTAGAAGAGTTGAAAAAATTAAATATCTTCAAAACTTATATGCTTACTGGAGATAGGAAAGATGTAGCTTTACAAGTTGCAAAAAATATAAGTATTGATGAGGTAAAATATGAGCTTTTACCACAAGATAAGCTAAAAATATATCAAGAGATAAAAGATAAAACAAACAAAGTTACAGCTTTTGTTGGAGATGGAATAAATGATGCTCCAACACTTGCAAATTCTGATATAGGCTTTGCTATGGGAGGAATAGGTAGCGATTTAGCTATAAAATATGCTGATGTAATAGTTTTAAATGATAATTTAAATGCAATAAGTGATGCTATAAAAATAGCTAAAAATACAAAAACTATTGTATATCAAAATATTATTTTTATTATGGCTATAAAAGTTGGATTTTTATTTTTAGGAGCTGGAGCAATAATAGGAATGCAAGAAGCGATTTTTGCAGATATGGGTGTTGCATTAATAGCAATATTTAATTCAATGAGAATTTTAAAAAATATAAAACAAAAAAACAATAAGGAAAATATATGTACTTTAAAATAAAAATGATTCTAATGGCGATTTTTTCAATAAATCTTTTTGCAAATGATTTAGAGATTGAAAAGATTTTTAAAAATAAAGAGCTTGAAGGAACAATAGTAATTGAATCTTTAAATCAAAACAAGAGTTATATTTACAATAAACAAAGAGCAGAAACTTTCTTGTCTCCTGCTTCATCTTTTAAAATACCACATACTTTAATAGCTTTAAATGAAGGTGTAGTAACTGTAGATTCTGTGATTAATTGGGATAAAAATATAGGTCCTGTTGAATCTTGTAATGCTAATCAAACTTTAAAATCCTCTTTTAAAAACTCTTGTATTTGGGTTTATCAAGTGTTTGCTTCAAAAATAGATTTTTCAAAATATAAAAACTATTTAGAACAAATGGATTATGGAAATAAAGTTGTTGGAAATGATGTAAAAAACTTTTGGGTTGATGAAAGCCTGAAAATCAATGCTTTTGAACAAATAAACTTTTTGAAAAAACTACATAAAAACAATTTACCTTTTAAGCAAAATGATATAGATACTCTTAAAAATATTATGATAGATGAAAAAACAGCTAATTATACAATTAGAGCAAAAACTGGTTGGGAAGGAAGATATGGTTGGTATGTTGGATATGTTGAGACAAAAGATGATGTTTGGTTTTTTGCTATGAATATTGATACAAAATCAAAAGATGATTTACCAAAAAGAAAAGCTATAACTTTGGAAACATTGAGATTAAAAGGAATTATTAATTGAATTATGAAATAAAAAATGAGTTTATAAAAGCAAAAATAAACTCTTTTGGTGCAGAACTAAATAGCCTTCAAAAAGTTGAAAATAAATTTGAGTATATTTGGCAAGCTGATAAAAACTATTGGGCAAGGCACTCCCCTGTGCTTTTTCCAATAGTGATTTATACAACAAATCCAATAGAATCATTAAATGCAAATATAAAAAGAAAAACTAATTCTAAAGGCTCATTTCCAACAATAGATTCAGCTTTTAAAATGTTATATATGTCAACACAGGAGGTTCAAGCAAAA
>CAYLKG010000110.1:0-4669 GCA_964384195.1 uncultured Aliarcobacter sp.
CTTAAGAGAATAAGATTTTAGAAAAAGTTGTCTTGACATTTTGGGGTATTATAAAATTTAGAAGTAACAGGAAGTAATGGAACAGTGAATTTAAATGGAAATTTTACAGGATATAATTTAAATTATAAAGCAGATGGAATTGTAAATTTAGCTGACAATAAGGATATAAATTCAGATATTACAACAACAAATGGAAATGGAACTTTAAATCTTAGAAATTCTACTGTAAATGGAAATATTGGAACTTTAAGTGATAAATTAAAAGAGGTAAATAGTGGAGTTGGAAAAATTTCGACTTTAAATGGTAATGTTTTTGCAAATAACCTAAATTTACAAGATGGAATTATAAATCTAAATGGAAATTTTACAGGAGATAATTTAAATTATAAAGCAGATGGAACTGTAAATTTAGCTGATAATAAAGTAGTTGATTCAATGATATTAACAACAGCAGATAATCAAGGAACTTTAAATACTATAAAAAATGCAGAATTTAAACAACAAATTGGTGAAGATGGTAAAAAACTAAAAGAAATTAACACTTCTAAAAGTGGTTCTACAACAACATTCCAAAACGATGTTTATGCTCAAAATCTAAATTTAGATGAAGATGGAATTGTAAATTTAAATGGAAATTTCAAAGGTGATAAGATAGATTTTAAAGATAATACCACTTTAAATATAGCAGCAGATAAAAATATAACTTCTAGCATTGTTTCACAAGATGATAATATTGGGCAGATAAATATTGCAGGAAGTACAATAATAAGTGGTGATATAGCAGATAGTTTAAATAAAATTAGAGCTATAAAACTAAATGGTAGAAATTCAAATTCTACATTTGCTAATGATACTTATGTAAAAGATTTAGATTTAAATGAGAAATTGACTTTAAATTTAGATGGAAATTTAGAAGCTAATAATTTAAACTTCAACAAAGATACAACAGTAAATCTTGCAGATGGTAAAAATATGGATGCAAAAGTTAATACATTAAATAATAACGAAGGTACTTTAAATCTCTTAGGAGGTTCAACAATCGTAAAAGAAGTAGGAACAGATACAAATAGATTAAAAGAGATAACAGCTGGAAAATCTGGTGATTCAACATTTAATGACAAAGTATATGCTCAAAAAACAACAATAAATGGTAATGGTGATGTTAATTTTCAAGAGAATTTATACTCAAATTTAGCTTTTGAAGGAAATGGGGTTGTAAATATTGTAGATAATAAATCTATTATTTCTTTAACACAGCCTTTTGTTACAACAGTAGCTGATGGAATTGGTAACTTAAATTATGAAGGAGCTACAACCTTAGCAAATGATATTGGTTCGGTTGATAAGAGATTAAATAGTGTGAGTTTTAGTAGCGATGCAAATAGAGATATAACTCAAGAATTAGGGCACAATGTTTATGCAAAAAATACAGTAGTAGGAAATGATTCAAATAAAGTTCTTTTAGATTTTACTGATGATATAAAATTTGATGGTAATCTAAACACTAAAAATGGCTCTACTTTAAATATCAAAGATAAAAAAATAGCTGTAACAGATACTTTAAATATTGATAAAAACTCTACTTTAAACTTTAATGTACAAACTACAGATTTGAGTTCTGGAAATGCTGTTGTAGGTCCTAAATCAGGTCAAATAACAGTAGGAAATTTGGCTATGCAAAATGATTCAAAATTTAATATTACTTATGATGGAACTTGGGAAGGGAACGGACAATACAATCTAGTTTTTGCAAATAATGATATAGCTACTCCATATAGAGCAACTGAAAAAGATGGAAGAATAAAAGATAATAGTATTATTGATTCAACTGTTGAGGTTGTTGGTAAAAATTTAGTTTTAAAAGCTGATAGAACAACAGATGGTTCAAATAAGGCACAAGATTTATATATAGCTAAATCAGACATTGGAAATGATTATTCAAATGGAGCTTCTCAATCTTTAGCAAAACTAGCAAATGAAAAACCAAGAGCAGGTGCTTTGGCTGATATTATTAGAGATATAGAGTATTTAGACGATGGTCAGACGATAACTTCTGCTAAAAAAGAGCAGATGATAGATATGCAAAGAAAATTAGCACCTAATCCAACAGGTGTTTTAACTCAAAATGTTACAACAGCTTCAACTGTAAATAATGTATCTATAAAAGGAAGATTAAATGACCTTAGAAGTTCAAGTATAGAAGATTCAATTCAAAATACAGATATTAGTGGAATTTCTTCAGGAGATTCTTATGTAATAGGAGATTCGACTTTATGGTTAAAAGGAACTGCTTCAAAGACTAAGCAAGATACTGTTGGACTTTATGATGGGTTTAATACTACATCTTATGGTTTTGTAGCAGGGCTTGATAAAAATTTAACAGACAGTAGTATTATTGGAATTAGTACTTCATATATAAATACAAATGCAACTCAAAATATACATAAAACTGATACAAATACAATTGGTTTAAGCCTTTATGGAACTCAACAGTTTGAACTTGGATATGTTGAGGGACAGTTAAATTATATGCAACATTCAAGCGATACAAGCAGAACAGCAAATTCAGGAAACTTGACTTCAAAAGTAAAAGCTGATGAAATGAGTGCTAGAGTTGAAACAGGTGTTCGTATTCCTATAGATTATGGAGCTTATATTACACCTTTTGCTGGAGTTGAATATAATCAGTTAAATCAAAAGGCTTATACAGAAAATGGAACGGCTTATCAAAATGATGCTTTAAAAGTTGATAAATTTAAACAAAATAGAACAACAGCAGAACTTGGAGTTAAAGCAACAAGTAGAATAGAGCTAGATAATGCTTTAATTATTCCTCAAGTGAGCTTCTCAGTTGCAAAAGATTTTGGTTCTTCTAATCCAGAGATTAAAGCACAATTTGTTGGAGGTGGAGATAAGTTTGTAACACCTGCAAGAAAACCTGATGACATGATGTACAAAGTTGGTGCAGGAATTGAAGCTAGAATTTCAAATGATACAAAAATAAGATTTGATGTAAACTATGATAGAAGTAAAGATGGAAAGTTTGAAGGTTATAGTGGTAATGTAACTTTTGGTGTTAGTTTTTAATAAAGGATAGATATGTTTAAAAAAATTTTTCTGGGTACTTTTGCTCTTACTACCTTAATCTTAGGTGATGAAGTAGCTTCATTTACTGCAATAAAATATAAAGCAGATTTTACAAAACAGGACCATAAAACTCAGCAGGGAATTGTAAATGAGTATTCAAGATTGAAAAAAATTGCAAAAACTTTAGAAGCTACTAGTTTAAAGGGTGATTCTGATTTTGAAGTTGCAAAAAATTTATTATTGATTGATATTTGGTCAAAAAAATTTATACAAAGCTATAATCCAACTGAAGAAGAGTTGAAAAAACTTTATGTAGAACAAAAACCAAGTGTTGTAGCAAAATATGAACTTAGAAATATTCTAGTAAGTTATGAAAAAAATGCAGATATGATACTTGAGAAATTAAATCAAATTCAAAATCCAAAAGAGAAAAAAGAGAGCTTTATAAAATATTTAAAATCTGTTTCAAATGATAATGTTTCAAAAAACAATCAAGGACTATCTCCTTTGGTTGATATAAACAGATTAAATCCCCAAATTAGAGAAGCTTTAGTAGACAAAAAAGAGGGAGATATAATAAAAGTAAATGTAAAAGATTTGGGTACACAAATACTTTATATAGAAAAATATATTCCTCAAAAAGAAGCAACTTTTGAAGAGTCCAAAGAAGCTTTAAAAGAACTTGCTAAAAAAGCAGCATTAAATTCTCAAATAGAGCTTTTATCTAAATGATAAGGGCTACTTTTTTAATTTTTTTATCCATATTTTTTATTTCTTGTTCTTCAAAAGTACAAAATTTAGATTCAAGAATACAAACAGCTTTTATTTATGCAAATAAGAATAATTTAAATGATGAAATAATTCATACAAATAATTTTGATCTTTTTTCACTACAAAACAAAAACTCTTTTTGTGAAAAATTAAATGTTTATATTGAAGGAGATGGGTTATCTTTTCTAAATAAGAATACTATTTCAACTAATCCAACACCTATAAACTCAACAATTCTGAAATTATTAAGTGTAGATAAAAGTAGCTGTAAGGTCTATATAGCAAGACCTTGTCAATATTATACAAGTGCAGCTTGTAACAACTCTTATTGGACAAATAAAAGATTTTCAAGTGAAGTTATAAGTAGCTTTAATGAAGCTATGGATTATTTAAAATTAAAATATAATAACAAAAGCTTTGTATTAATTGGTCACTCAGGTGGGGGCGCTGTTGCTACAATTTTAAGTGCTTCTAGAGATGATGTTGATTATTTATTTACAATTGCTCCAAATTTAGATATACAAAAGTGGGTAGAGTTAAAAAGATTAACACCTCTTAATGGTTCACTTAATCCAAGAGATTTTGTAAGTAAGCTAGAAAATGTAAAACAATATCATTTATTGGGAAAAGATGATGAGGTCATACCAAAAGAAGTTTTTTTCTCTTATTTAAATAGTTTTGAAAACAAAAATAATATTAAATATAAGTTTATAGATGCAAAGCATAATTGTTGTTATGAAGAAGAATTTGAAATTATAAATAACTTACAAAAATAATTTGATTACAAAAAAAGTCAATTTAGAAAAAATAA
>CAYLKG010000111.1:0-4569 GCA_964384195.1 uncultured Aliarcobacter sp.
GAAAAGCTTTTATACATAAGAAATTGATGATTTTTTATGTGCGAAAGTTGAGTAATAAATTTATAGCTTAATTAAATATCATCAAAATAAAATAAATGGTTAAAAAAACTTCAAATAATAAAAATTACATTTAAACTATCAATCAAATTAGATACAATTTAAGTAGAGTAAATTATATAAAGATATAATAAAAAAGAAAATTTGTAAATAAAAAAATAGCAATTATGAAAATCTCAACCAACCCTGGATTAATTTTTATTATGACAATTTTTAGTAGTAGGAATATTTTTGGCTTATAAAAAATATTTCTATGAAAAAGACTTAAAATTTAAAAATAAAATACAAAAAATTAAATATTCAATAGTTAATTTTTTAAAACTATTATATTATTTTAGAAAGGTAAAAGGTATATGACAACAACAATAGTAAGTGGAATATTTTTATTTCTTCCAATTGTTTTAGGAATTATAGGAGTTGCAATTTTTTCAGCGAAAAAAAATGTTGAGAATAAAAATAATTGAGTAAGTTTTGCATTTTTATTTCATAGTAACAAATCTAATAAATTAGTATTTTGATAAGAAAAAATAGTTCTATAATTTCATAAAAGGAAAAATAAATGTTCATCATTAAAGAGTATTCAATGGCAATTAAATTAGATGAAGTAAATAAAATCTTATACGCTTATGACATTAAAAATGATATTGTAGATGAAAATAGTAAAGAGATTTTAAGTGAAGCTAATAATTTAATTTATGGAAAAATAAAATCACATTTTAATATAAATCCAGAAGATTTTGGCTTACATATTAATCATTTTACAAATGAAGAAGATGAATATTTAGAATCTTTAGAGATTGGAAATATTATAAAAGAAAGATCAATAAATAAAAATGAATATACAAAAATGATTACTGAAACTGAAATGTTTAATTACGTAGAAAATAAATTAAAATCATCAAAAGTATAACTACTATTTTTTAAAATAAAATATATTTTTAAACTCAAAATCTATAAAAATTTTCAAAAAAATTAGCTCTTACTGTTTCAAAACTGTTTATTTTAGTGTTTCTTAAGTGTTTCTTTTACTGTTTCTTGTTAAAAAATCAACACCTTATAAAACCCCTACTATAGGCTTAATTGCTTTAGTTTCTCAAAAAAAAGGAAACCGTAGCAAAAATTTAAACTATCAAAAAAATTTACATAAAAACAATAACCAAAAATTTGTGTTACAATTTCCTAACTTTAACTTTTTAAACAATTAGCTTGTAATGTTTTTACAAGTTTGCTACAGAGTATATTTTTAAAAATATACTAAACCAATAGATGTTATTCATATAAAAATATGTCTATTACTTCTTACCTTTTTATATATAAAAGCACAATTACTTTTAACCAAATTGAAAAGATAAACACAAAAACTAATCCTTAGAAACTTACGAGATTCTTTTTGTTATTGCGATTGTAATGACAAAAAATTCAGATGCAAGAATTTAAAAATATGCAGATTGACTCAACAAATTTTTGCTTCAGATAGGAGCTTAATCTATCGCTATAAAACAAAAAGATTTCAAATAAAGGAGAAAGAAATGAGAGGAAGTGTACATTATCAAAGCTCACAGTTAGTAAAACAAATATTTCAAGAAGGAGCAAAAAAAGAAGATAAAATAAATCCAAACCATGAACACTATCAAATGGTTTCAAGTTATAAAACCATGGAGAGTTACAGAAGAGTTTGGGAGAACTTTTTTAACTATCTTTTAGAACACTGGAAAATAAAAGATTTTGAAAAAATAGAAGCTCAACATATTGAAGCTTATATGGATTATAAGATTGAATATTATCCTTCAAAACAATATCTTGAAAAAATTTCAGCTGCACTTGGTAAACTAGAAGTTGCTTTAAAAAACTTTGCAAAAAATATTCATAAGATAGAAAAAGATTATGACTTTTCAATCAGACAAATTATTCTTGATCAAGCAAGAGATTTAAAATTTGTAGCAAATAATTATCACAATAGAGCATATTCAAATCCTCTTCTTTTAATTTCAAATTTAAAAAATCTCATGAACAAACTTGCAGCAAAAATTCAACTAGAAGGTGGAGCTAGAATTGAAGGAGTTGCTTTAATAAAACCTGAGCAACTTCTTGGAACCAAAATTGATAAAGTTACAAAAATTGAAAAAGGAATTATCTTTACAAAAGAGAAAGGTGGAAAACAAGGTGAGGTTTTAGTCTCAGTTGAAACTTATGCTGAATTAGAAAATTATATATCGTTAAATTCAAAATTTAAAATCAATAGACAAAATTATTATAATGATATAAAACAAGCAGCACTAATTTCAAAAGAAGTTTCTGAAGGCAGTCATGGATTAAGATGGAATTTTGCAAAAAGAAGAATGTTTGAGTATGGAAAAGCTGGTTACTCTTATTCTCATTCTCTTCAAGAAGTTAGTTATGAGATGAAACATAATAGAGCTAGTATCACAGAACATTATTTGGGTGGATGATTTTTATTTCTTTCAAAATTTGATTTATAGTAAAAATTGATAAGTCTCATCATATTCAACATTTTTTGATTTTGTGATTTTTATAAGGACATGCACACAAAAATCACATTTTCATATTTCACAAAATATGCTTTATGTGGAAAATCCCAACTTTAAAATTCATTATCAAAATTCATACTACAAAGCGTCTTCTTTAATAATATTACAACCAATGGAGTAACTTCTTTTAAGTAAAAAGCAATTGATAAATTATTAAAACTCATATTTAAACACAAATTCAAATCAAATTAATAAATATTTTTTAGATTAAATCTCTAATGATTTTTTTGTTTAAATATCTAATTTGATTTATTAGATGATTTTTTGTGATTTTTGTGTACAAGCAATTAATTAAAATCACATGAACTTTTTATAGCATATTCAGAAAATATATTTCATAGTTTTTAGTTTTTAAGTAGTCTAGTTATAAAAATTCCAGTAAACTTCACAACGATTCTATTGATAATATTTTCTTTTGATTGATTACAATCATGCTTATTGATATAGTTAACAAAGGTGTTGAGTTGCTTTTTAATAAAGTGTGAAAATTTTACTTTTTTGGCTTCTATACTATGAGTAGTAGGGTTTATGTTAAATAAGTAACTACAAAAATTATACTTAATTTTGTAGTTACTAGATCTACTAATTTATATTAACTTTTACCATTTAAGAATTTATAGAGCTTAGGATTATTTTTAAATATTTCAGCTTCATTTTTTAATTTGGTTTCAATAAGATCAGAAATAAATTCAAATCTATCATTTTTTGAATTTATGGCATTTACATATTCATTTATACTTTTATTTTCAATATATTTATTTAATTTAGAAGGATACCTAAATCTACTGTAGTAGGAAGATTTACATATAAAAATAATTAATGAAGCAAACATTAATTTCTCAAGTTCAAATGTATTTAAAACAGATTTCTTTAATATTACAGCTTCTAATATTTCACAAGCTGCCGAGTCAAGGGGGATAATTGAATCAATTAAAGTCATATCATATTTTTCTGGTATATAACAATCCTCATATGCAGATATTATCTCTGATGTATATTTATTTGTTATAATCAATATATTAAAAAGATCTTCCATAAAAATATCAGAAAAATCAACTTCATTTTTATAAATAAATTTTAAAAAATCATATGTTTCCCAAAATCTATAATTATTACTAACTTTATTGTAAATAGTTTTTTGAGCTTTATTTAGCAAAGAAGTATTAATTTCAAATACTTCCGATTTAACTATTTTTCTCGCCATTTTTCAGGTCTCCTTCAATTTTGTTCCAAATTTTATTTATATAAGATTGAGTTACATCCATATCATATTTTTCATTTAGAAATATCTCTAATTTTCTAAAACTTAACTTATCTTCTAATATAGCTTTTCGAATTCTAGGCCAGCGCTCTAGCATCATTCTCTCTTTTTTTCCTTGTTTAGTGAATTTTTTCATAAATTTTTGCATTTCACGTTTTTCGGGTGATATTGATTGAATGTATTCTCTAATAGAAATTACAAGTGAAGATTGAGTTAATGTTTCATTATCACAATCTTTATGTTTCTCTTTTAATTTGTGGAAATTAGTTCTTTGGATTTTAAATATCTCATTTCTTATTTCAATATCAAAATCAGCAAATTCCATTAAAGCCTTTTTTATACCCCTTGCATCTAGTTTTGTGAGTGTTTCACAAGTTTTTAAATTCTCCATTTTTATCCTTTGATATAATTTTGGATATATTTATTTTTTGTAAAAAATATATCTCTACTTATATTCATAATTTTTAAATTTTTAAAAATTATGAATATAGATTACAAAATAAAAAAGGAGTATTTTAAAATGCAAGTTCAAAATGAAAAAGAGTTAATTCAAATTCCAATAGATATTTTTTATGATGAGTTTACAGTTTATGAAAGTAATGAAAGAGTTGCTTTTGAAAATTTTAGTGAAAATAAAAGATATATAACTTAACTTTCGCACCTAAAACCAAGTAGTTTTCCAGTCACATCTCTTAATAGATC
>CAYLKG010000112.1:0-4436 GCA_964384195.1 uncultured Aliarcobacter sp.
AGTTTATTAATTAATTTAGAAGATTATAGTTATGTGTTAGCGGGAATGGAGGTTAAAAGACTTTTGAATAAATTAAAAGTGCCATAATATTTCCTTGTGTTTAAAATAGATATAATCATTCTATCAAAGTATTATCACGACAATATATTATGAAAATTTTTAGACTCTCTATTAACATTCTAAGTTTTATTGACAACAATTTAAAAAGATATTATAATTCCAGTTAGGTAACACAGATTGTTCTTTGTAGGAGTGATTAACCTACTATGAATTAAAGAAAGGTAGAGCTTTTTAGCTTTACCTTTTTTTTTGCTGGGTGGTTTAGCAGAAACTTTGTTTTGGGTGGGGAATTCATATAAGAAAGGGTGATCTGTGAACCGCCTAATAGTAGTATTAATTTTAATATGCTTTATACTTGTTGTAAATGCCTATTAATAAAAGGGAGAGATTTAATCACTCTCTCCTGTTACTGCTTACTTTAAAGATTTTTTAACTATATTTTCTATTTTATTTTTTTAAAAACAAAATTTAAATGGTTTTTAGCAGTTTTCAAAAAAACCTAAATTTTCTACCGCTATCAGGAGATAATTTTGCATATCTAAGAGTCATCTTAATATCTTTATGATTCATTAGTTTTTGAATTGTAAAAATTATAAATATTGTTTTAATCTATTATGATTATATCTAATAGTATAAAATTTATTAATTGTAATATAATTTTTTTGCTGAAATATTCTTAAAACTTATTATTACCATAGTAAATTAAGAATTGATTTTAAGAATAGTTTTTGAGAATTTAAAGATAAGATTTTATGGAATTTAGAAATTTACTTTTTTCAATTCTTAAAAACGATCGTTTGTAAAAATTGATTTATTAAATTGTTGAAAGAAAAACATCTGAAATGATGATGACTTTAATATAAAAGCTAAAAAAATTAGTATCTTATATGTAAATTTAGTTTTTTTACTTTTTATTGACCTTATTCCCAAATACTATGATTATTAAATTTTTCCAACAAATTATTATATAAATCTTCAACTCTATTTTTATAATACTTTTTCAAAACAGCTTCAAATGGTTTTTGTCCACCATATTTTGATGTATGATAAGGTAGGGCTTTTATGCTATCAGGTAGTTTTTCAATATAAGTTTGAAAAGTGTAAATAAATTGCTTTGATGTTTGCTCTATTAAATTATTAGCTAAATTTTGATCAATATCTATCGATAAAGCAAGTTGTAATAAATCTGTTTTTTTTATTTTACTGGTTCTGTTTCCAATTTTTAATCCTACATCGTTTTTTTTGGTATCTTTGTAAATTTTTGTTGTAGAGATATCATAAAAAGGAGATAATTGCATAGCTCTTTCATCCAATTTGTTGCTTGAATAAATAAGCGAAAGATTCTTTGCATGTAAATCTCCATGACCAATAACTGCAGAAAAGATAATAAATCTAAAAAGTTCTACAAGCTGTTCTTTTGAAATATACATTTTTGCAGTTTCCAAAACTTCTCTCATTGAAACTTTATATTTTTGATCACTATTTTTATTCATTAATGTCAATATTTCATGGTGGTCGATTTTAAGTTCTCCATGTCTATCAAATCTTTTAATGATATAGTGGTAGTCGCTATCATGTTTTATAATTCCATTATATGGAACACTAAATCCAAAATCTCTAGCAAGGCTCATAAATAAATGTTCATTGATGAGTAAATATGGAATGTAACTTCTATCTTTTTCATTAGGCATATATGATGTATAGAATTTACTATAGGGTTTCATGAAATAATTACTATTTTTTGTTTCATCATAAGAAATTGTTTTGTTTATATCATCTTTTATGATACTGAACTTATATTGATATCCTGAAAGTCCTATAACTTTACTATTTGCTAAACCATTTGGATATAAAATTGAGTCATCTATACTTAATGAATAGTCTAAAATATTTGGAAAAGTATAATTGTTATCAAGTATCTCCTCTTTAGTATCAATAAAATTGAAAATATTTTGCTTTTGTAGTTCAAGTTTTTCAAAATCATTTTGAGTATAAAATTCATAGCTTCCGTGGATGTCAGTAAGATAAAGTAAAACTTCAATTTGAGTTGAGATATTATTTTGAGCTTTAATGAAGTTTACTTGCTCAAACTCTGGTAACATATTTTCAAAAATTGGAAATAGATTGCTTGATATATTTTCTTTCTCTTTTAATCCTTGGAAATAACTGCTTGTTGGTATTTCATCATTGTAAACAAATCTAATTTTTCCAATCTCTTCACTAAGAGTCCCAATAAATTGTTTATTTTTTACTACAAATATTTTCATTGTTTATTTCTTTAAATTAAGTATATATACTTAATTTTATCAAATATTTAATAAAAGTCAATATCTACATAGAAAGTCATCTTGACAAAAGTTTAGATATTTGTTATAGTAAAGTAAATTTACTTTACTAAGATAAATAAATGAAACAAGATTATTTTACTTTAAATAAGCAAGAGATTTTAAAAATTATTTGCTCATATGAATTTTTATCACAGAGGCAGTTGAAAGAGATATTAGTAATATTAAAAAATAAATCTTTAGTATCAAATAGTCTATCATTTAACTCTTTTTTATTGAAGCTTATCGATGAGGGATTAAGTCAGAAAAGTATCACTATAAGAGGACATTTAAAAACAAGATATACCTTTAATCAAGATTTTAATATTTATAATTTTTGTAATTCTTTAGAAAAAAATAGTTTTTTTTCTATGAGTACAGCACTTAATATTCTAAAAGTGAGTTATTTTAGAGATGAGTACATATTTATTTCAAAAGAAAGAACGAAAAGAATAAGGCATAGCAATACAATTTTAACTCAAGAAAATATAGATAATGCTTTTAGTAAAAGACCAAGAAGAACTGCTGCTTATGATAAAATTGATAATCGTATTGTAATTCTACTTGAATCAAATAATACTAATAGTTTTGGAATTATAAAATATAATGGATATAACATATCTTCAATTAATAGAGCTTTTGTAGAGATGATTACAAATATTCATTATTTTCAATCTAGCGAAAATGTAATCAAAGTTTTTAAAAATATAAAAAATAGGCTTGACGTAGATGAGATTTACACTATTATTGAAAAATTTGATTTTATCTATCCTTACTTTCAGTTAGCAGGATTTTATTTGGAACAAATTGGTTATTCACAAAAAGAACTTTCAAAATTTCATGCAAAGAAATCAGAACTTAATTTTTATACTGAAAAAAATAAGGACCACTATATGCTAAATAAATATTGGAATATTTTCTATTAATCTAGATGTAAAATGATGTGCTAAACTGAGCAGTTAAATTTTAAAGAATATTACTTTTAGAAACTTAAACACATTTATTTTTTCTAATATATTATAACTCATCAAAATTTGGTATATCAGCTCTTAGAAGCTTTCTGAAATAGTCTTGTCTTACACTAAAGCCAATTTCTTTTAATTTATCATCAATAGCTTGTAATTGACCCTTGGAAAGATAAATATTAACAGGTGTATTTAATTTTTTAATAAACTTTTTAGGTCGCCCAGCTTTTTCTGATTTTGTTTCTGAAATATCTTTTGTTTCGATAATAACATTCAAATCATCTATTTTTACAGGTTCTATTTTTCTTTTTGCCATTTTCTTTCCTTTAATGTTATTTAGTATTAGTTAATATTTTATAATATTAATTATCTCTCAATATCTTGATTTTTAGATATTGCTTTATCTTTTAGTTTAAAAGTTTTTTTGTTCTAAATTGTTTTTATTTTCTATTAATATTTCAACTTTTTTAAGAATATTTTGTGAATAATTATCTGTAATATCGATATCTTCTGAATACCTATTTAATCCATAGTATAAAGATAAAGCTGTACCACCTTTAAGTACAAAATTATCTCCAAAATATGGCAATATACTTTTCATAAGATTAATTCTATCTTCTTGGTATTTTTCAAGCATTTTTTATTTCCTTAAAATATAGTTTTGTGAGTTCATATTTCATAAAATCTTCAATATTTTTATACTTGTTAATAATTTTTAAGTATTTAAACAATTCTACTGCTTCATCATCATCTAAAAAATCATATACACAATTTTGAAGTTCTCTTGTATTATTTTCATAAACTAAATCAGCAATAGCTCTTGGATAGTTTGCTGTATATTCATCTTTATTTAAAAAAGGTATATATCTTTTTGAAATACCACTATCTTTTAATATTTCATTGTAAGGATATTTTTTTAATTCTTTCTTCTCATTAAAATAAAATTGTGGGTGCCAATCAGCAATATAACCATTAGAAGTAGTAATATTTAAAGCTTCCCAGCCTGAAATATAATCATTTGCAGACATATACTATTACTCCACCGATAAACTAAGCTAATTATATGCTAAATTTAGCTACAATTTGC
>CAYLKG010000113.1:0-4412 GCA_964384195.1 uncultured Aliarcobacter sp.
GGAAGTAACCCTTTTTTGAAAAAAATTTCACTTCTTGCTCTTTCACAAAAATTTAGATACTTCGAATGATAAACCATATTTCCACAATCTGTGTCTTCGTAATAAACTCGTATTTGCATTATGTAATCCTTATATTAAGGCACTTTGACAGCTAAGAGTTAGCCAATGTGTCAAAAATTGTGCCAAATTTTTCTAATTTCTGAAATCTTGTTGCTTCATCTTCTTGAATAAATTTTGTATAAGTTGAAAGCGTAATTGAAACATCTTTATGACCTAAAGTTTTTGATACCCAAACTATATCGACACCTTTACTTATCATCTGTGAAGCAAATGTATGTCTAAGATTATACAGAACTCTCTCTTTGATTTTGTTTCGAGCAAGCAATCTTTTAAATGAAGCAGCAAGGGTATCGTGAGAAAAATATCTTTTGCCACTTCTTGTATAAAATAGATACTCTTTATCTCCAGTGAGCTTTTGTTGACTTTGTAATACTTCCAAAGTTTGAGGTAAAATATCCACATATCGCATAGATGACATTGTTTTTGGTGTGCCATCTTTCCCAGCAACTCTTGTTTGCATTATTTTGATTTGCTTTTTATCAAAGAGTATATCTTGCCATCTAAGAGCAACTGCTTCACCTGGTCGCATCCCTGTAAAAACCATAAGTTTGTAGAAGTTTTTATTGTGTTCAAAAAGTTGTTTATCTTCTAAAATAAGTTTAATCTCTGCATTGTTAAAAGGCATCACATCCTCTTCCTCATCAAATAAAGTGTTTTGCTTTGATTTTTGTTTTGGTGCTTTTACTAACTGCATTGGATTTTTAACGATTATCTCATTAATAAAGGCATCTTGCAAGATATTATAAAAAATTGAACGATACTTTTGAGCACTTGATGGTGTGAGCGTTGTAAGCAATCTATTTTGCCAATCTTGAATATCCATAGGCTTTATGGCACTTATTTTAGTTTTTCCAAAATATGGAACCACATAATTTTTAAAAGCCGCCATTTTTCGCTCATATACATGAGGTTTGATGTTTGGTTTATTAGAATTGATACTTTTTATTCCAAACTCTTCCACTGTCATATCTTTTGGATCATCAAACTCCTCTTCTAAGACTATGTTTGCACCAGCAAGTCCTAGCATCAATTCTGGAATAATCTCTTTTTTTATGATAAGTAAATTGTCGCTGTTTGCTTTTAATGAGGTGCTTCTTCTTTGTCGCTTGTTATCAATGAAAAAATCCAAATTCCAGTGACCACTTCGCTCAATAATCCTAAATCTAATATCTTGATAGATATATTTTACTGATTTTTGCTTTTTCATCATCCTACCCTCTTCATTTTTTCAAAAATCTTTCTTGCATTTGGATTTGATAATATCACTGGCTTTTCTTCAATCTCAACCTTGAGAGGTTTTTTTATTTCCGCTTGTCTTTTTATACCTGATTTTTTAAATGCAATAATTGCTTCAGGAATAAATCGAAGTTTATTTTTGCCAACCTTTTCATAATGTAGCCCCTCTTCCAAAACTGCGTTTTTGATATAGTAGTTGAATGTAGGCTCTGTAATATCCAAAAATGTTAAAACATTTCGTTTGAGTTGTAGATTTGGCATAAACATTTGCAAAGTATCTTGTATATCTTCAAATTTTGCTAGTAATAAATCTAATTTTTGTCCGTCATACATAATTTTCCTCCTATTACTTTAATACATTCATATTTTTTGTTTTTAACAATTATATGATTTATAAATTTCATTTTTTACTTCATTTTCATCAACAAATGGTAGTTTAGATATTTGATCCAAATTATAAATATCTTTAGAATTTCCTATATTTGAAGTAAATACATCTCTTAGTATTAATCTATATAATCCATTTTCAACTTTATAATCAACTATTTCATAATAAAATATCTCAAGCTTATTTGTCATTTTGCTTTGAATTTCTATTTTTATATGTCTACCTATATACTTTTCAATATAGTCGCTTTTAACTACACCTATAACATTTTTGTTTTCACATAAAATTTTCCACAATTCTTTTGCTCTATTTGGATTTATATCTATTTTATTACCATTGTAATAACTCTCAAGATAGCCATTATCATTAATTCTAAGCTCATTCCCAACAAGTAGTGTTGGACAACAATTTGTAAGCACTTGCCCTTTATATTTTTCAACACAAAAACTTTTAAAGTTCAAAAAGCTTTTCATATCATTTTGCTCTGTAGTTTTTAGCTTTAGCTCTTTTTCTTTCTCTAGCTTTATTTCTAGCTCTAGCTCTGGTGGATTTTTGTCTGGACATTCTTCGGACATTTGTCCTAACAGTTTTTTATCTTCATTAATTCTTAGTCTATAGGCTCTTTTCCTATCAGCTTCCGTTGAAGATTTTCCAATATAGTTTTGAATATCATTGATGTAAATTGCACCATTTTGTAGTATTTCGATTAGATTCAATTTTTGAAATATATCTACTGCTTTTTCAATATCCCCTACACTATGTCTGGTTACATTTGCTAGCATATTTGAGTTAAAAGGGATTGTTTTATTGAACATTAACTTCCCATCATTTTTGATACTTCGTAGGATAAATTTGAGCAGAATATTTGAGTATTTATACCCATCTGGCATACTTTCAAGCACAATCATTTCATCACTATCAAAATAATCAGCTTTTAATTTGATATAGTAGTAATGTTTATTATCACTCATACATCACCTCACTTGAAAAAAGATAAATTTGTGTATAATTCAAACTTATCCACTCTGGATAGCAAGGCTTGAGAATGTTTGGCGACGCCTCAAGCCCTTTTTTAAACTCTTTAAAATCAACTTGCATATTCATCATCAAATACCATCATTAATTGAGAATATACGCTTTTAGTTTGTTCTTTTTTATACTTTTGCAAATTAATTGCTTCAGTTCCTAAAATTTCCGATACTTCAAATCCAAACTTTTTACAAAGATATTCTATATCAAAATAATCAAAATCTTCTTCGAACATTGAGTTATCCCAAATTGTTTGAAGTCCTTTTTTTATGATATCTTTATCAAATTTATCAAGGTCCATAAGCTCAAGTACCGTTTCAATTTCATCATTTGATTTAATATTTCCATGAAGTTGTCCAAAACTTGGAGCACAATAGAGTTTATATTTTTGATTTGTTGTAATGTTCCGCATGTTTGCTAAAAGTCTTGTGATTAGCCAAGATACAGCATTTGAAATATTTTCGCATTGTAAAAATCTACTTATCCCTTTTAGGTGGGGTTTTTGAAGCTGACTTTTTAACATCTCAACTGCATCAGCATATGCAAAATCAAAATCACTAAATAAAAGTCGTTTTGATTTAGCAATTTTATAGATATCATATCTTGCAAGCTCAGCAACAGAATCAAAATTATTTAACAAATCATCAACAGTTTTAATTCTATTGCTGTAACTTAAAATCTCAACAAGTTGCATTTTTTCTCCTTTTTTTGTTATAATTCAAAATGAGTACATTAAAACCCATTTGGGATATTATATTCTATATTAATTTAATTGTCAAGGATTTTAGCAATGATTAGTGAGAAAATTAAATACATTAGAAATGATTTGAATCTTAATCAAAAAGATTTTGCAAATTTATTGAATGTTGCACAATCGACTGTAAGTAGAATAGAAAAAGGAGAAAGACAACCAGAATATGAATTTTTAAGAAATTTCATTATTAAATTTAATATAAATCCTGATTGGATTTTTTTTGACAAAGAACCAATTATTTTAGATGTCGACGATAATTTTATTGTTAATCAAAATAATGATCTTTTAAAAGATATTAGTCTTATTTTAAGCCCAGAGGAGTTAAATAAGAAACTAAATGATATTCTATTTGATCATGTGTTAAATCAGATTGCAACAGAAAGCGAAGAAGATTTTTCAATTGTAAGAAAATTTTTTAAAACAATAAAACTTGAAGGTCATGTTCCATTTAGACCTTTATTATTTTTATATTATATTTTTAGATATATCAGGGATTTTAATTATGAATTAGTTGAAGTAACATCTTATAAAGATTATTTACTTGATTTAATAAGAAGATACAAAGTATTATCTTTTAAAAATAATCCAGCTTTTACATCTCAAATAAAAAAACAATTTGAAATTTCAATTGAAATGAATTTAACTGAAAATGAATGTAAAAGCCTAATTATCAACTATGAGGAATTTATAAAAAAAATTGAATCAAAAATGACACCAATTATTCTTTATACACACAAAAAAATTGATACTAGGGCTTTATTTCCAAAATAAAGTTCTAGATTGATTATTGTTAATGTTCATAAAAAGTAATAGCACTTAAATGAAGTGTTTATTTTTTCAAACTTCTTTCATAATCATATTTACCAATAGCAAGTATTGTTCCGA
>CAYLKG010000114.1:0-4249 GCA_964384195.1 uncultured Aliarcobacter sp.
AACTTTTAGTTATAAATAAATATTTTATTGCTTCTTCTATTGCATAATCTGGGTTCAAATTATTCATTTGCTGTGTGCAATAATTTTTATAGGTTTTATATTTGCAGATATATTTATATTTCCTGCAATCAAAAAGAAATTAGGAGAAGCAATATATAACAGTGTTATGAGTGCTATGATTAGCAGAGGCATAATAATATATCCTTTGATTGTAATAGTATTAATGATAAGTGGCGGATACATGTTTACCAATTATATAAACAGTGAAACTGGCTATTTTAATACTTCTTTGCAAATGCTTTTATGGTTAAAAGTTTTTCTAGTTTTACTAATTATATTGGGTGTAATTTATACTATTTTTTGCAAAATAGCTAAAAAAGAACCTGTAGGATTTATGAAACATTTCCATGCTTATGCTTTGATAGTTTCAGTAGCTATCGTAATAATTGCAAAATTTATGTTTTTAGCTTAAATCAAAGCAGTTGGTCTTTATGGACCTACTGTTTGTATTATTTAGTTTTTAAAAGCGATAGTATCAACTTCAACTAAAACATTTTTTGGTAATGTCTTAACAGCAACTGTACTTCTAGCAGGTGCTGTTTCACTTTTGAAATATTGTCCATAAACTTCATTGAAAGCTACAAAATTATCCATATCAGATAAATAACAAGTTGTTTTTAATACATTTTCAAAAGAGCTTCCAGCTTCTTCTAAAACAGCTTTTAAATTTTCCATAACTTGTTTAGTTTGCTCTTGAACACCACCTGCTACAATTTCCATAGTCTCTGGATTAAGTGCGATTTGTCCAGATGTAAAAACTAACTTATCAAAAGTTGTTGCTTGATTATATGGTCCAATTGCACTTGGAGCTTTTGGTGTACTTACAATTTTTTTCATTTATTATCCTTTTTTTAAAGTTTATTATATTTGGTTTTTGCTTTCTTTTAGAAAAAAAAGTTCAAATTGATTTTTTAAATGAGACAAAATCTCTTCTTCGCCTTTGTATAATCCACCCTCTTTTAAAGCCGATTTCACAATAGTTTTTGTATATTCATGTATATCATTTCTTAAAAACATTTCATCTAAATCCATCCATGCTGCCTCACTAATCTCCTTTTTGTCCTTTATATTGATTTTCGAACTTTTAGGAGTTGCTTTGCATAAAATATAAAGATTAGATTTCGCAAATTGATGTGGGTAGAAATGCCCCAAAGATATAATTTTCTCAAACTCTACAACAACACCTGTCTCTTCAAAAACTTCTCTACTCAAAGCACTTGAAATCATCTCAGCATCATCAATATGACCACCAGGAAGTTTATAATATTCATTTCTAATTATCTCTTTTATTAAAAGTATTTGCTTATTTTTATTTATTACAATAGCGCCTACTCCTAAAGTATGATTTGCTAAAGTTGGAACAATTGCATTTTCTTTAAGCACTTTTACCAAAAGTATATAATCACTATTGCAAGAATGAAAAGTGAATCCATGTTTTGTCGTAATTGGTATAAAATCTGCTTTTAATATATCTATGTATATCCAAATTAAATTTCTAGTATTTTTAAGTTCATTAACTAAAATAATTAAATTCTTTTCAAAATCAAAAATATTTTGGGGCAAGTCTTCACTTTGGATGGTTAATCCATTGTATGGGTCCAAAGTCGTTTTAAAATTTGCTATATACTCAACACTTGTATTCATAATAATTTCCTTTACAATCAAACATATTTTATTGGTAGATAAAAATCCAAGACAAATTCACCATCTGAACTTAAAAAATGGTTTTTTTCATAAATAGTATAAGATGGGCTCGTAGTAGTTTCATATCCACTTTGAATTAACCAAGTGTGATAAACCCACTGAATAAGCTTTATCACATCACCATATATTCCTTTTAATCTAAATTTTGCATAAATTCCTTTTGGAATAACTAAAGTTGGAAGTGTTAAATTTTTCAAATTATCTTCATTTTCTAAAACAGCAATTGCAATATATTGACACTCTTCAAGTGGAGTAATAATTGGATTATCGTGATGAAGCGCCATTTGCTTATAATTTTTTATATCATTTGTATAAATCCATGTTTGAAGTTTTGCCCAAGTTTGTTTGATATTTTTATCATAACCTTTATGTCTAATATAATACCCTTTCATCTCTGGCATTTTTACAATCATTGGCTCAATTTTAGAAAAATCCAATAAATCACTACTTGTAGATATTTTTTCAACTATTTTATTTGAATATTCTTTGTATCCACCATTTTTCCACTCTTTTGGAGTCATCATAAACCTTTGTTTAAATGCCCTTAAAAATGAAGTCTGTGAACTATAGCCTGTCATTTTTGAAATATCAGTAATTGTCGAATATTTATTTGTTATTAGTAAATTTGCTGCTTTTTCAAGTCTTATTGATTTAATACTCTCATAAATATTTTTCCCAAATTCATCTTTGAAAATTCGATGAAGATGAAATTTACTAATATTTAACTCCAAACTTAACTCATCTATATTTATATTTGTATCAATGTATTTATAGATATAGTTCATAACATCATTTGCTATTCTTGCTCTTTTCTCATAAGTTACTTTTTTCATGTAGCTATTATATCAACAATTGTATATAAAATTAGCAATAAATGATAATAATAAAAGCATTTTATGTAAAGTATTAATAAAATTTTTGATGTAAACTTTTAACAATAAAATATAAAAGGAAAACAAAATATGAGTATGAAAAGATCATTTATTAGAGAAATTCTTGAAGCAATAGATGAAGAGACTATCTCATTTGCAGGTGGGCTTCCTAGTGAAAAACTATTTCCTAAAGAAGATTTAAAAATAGCAACTCTAAAAGCTTTGGAAAATCCAAAAGTTTATCAATACACAATTAGCAATGGAATAAATGAATTAAGAGAACAAATTGCTCAAAGATATACAAAAGAAGGTTTTCCTACAACAAAAGAAAATATACTAATTACTACAGGAAGCCAACAAGCGATGTATATTTTGGCAAAGTTCTTTGAAAATAAAGAAATTACTATTGAAGAGCCTTCATATTTAGGTGCCATGAATATTTTTAGATTAAATTATTTAAAAATGCAAGGTGTAAAATTAGAAAATGATGGTGTAAATATTAAAGAGTTTGAAAATAGTTTCAAAAATACAAAATTAACTTATTTAATTCCTGATTTTCAAAACCCAAGTGCAACCACTTATAGTGATGAAAAAAGAGATGCTGTTTGCGATATTGTAAAAAAATACGATGGTATTATTATAGAAGATAGTCCTTATAG
Source organism: uncultured Aliarcobacter sp. (assembly GCA_964384195.1). Taxonomy (GTDB): domain Bacteria; phylum Campylobacterota; class Campylobacteria; order Campylobacterales; family Arcobacteraceae; genus Aliarcobacter. The sequence continues at coordinate 3,296 of CAYLKG010000114.1, forward strand.
TGAACTATTTTTCGATAAAAAAAGTAAATATATAAGTGCCTCGTTACCTAAAAACTCTTTTCATCTAGGAAGCTTCTCTAAAACTTTAGTACCAAGCCTTAGAATTGGTTGGATAAGAGCTGATGAAGAAAAAATAAAATCTCTAATGATTATAAAAGAAAGTATTGATTTACATTCGTGTGGAATTTCTCAATATATTTTAGTTGAATATTTAAAAGATGAAGTAAAATATGAAAAACATCTACAAGAAATAAGAGATGATTATAAATCAAAAGCTCTTTACTTTTCAGAACAATTGAAAATTATATTGCCTGAATTTAAACATGAAACACCAAAAGGTGGAATGTTTTTATATGGAAGCTTTGGTAATAAAATAGATACTTTTGCACTTGTACAAGAGTGCTTGAAGAAAAAAGTTGTTTATGTTCCAGGAAACCAATTTTATATTGATAAAATTCCAAATGGTGAAATAAGATTCAACTATACTCATTCTAGTTTTGAGCAAATAGAAAAAGGTTTAAAACTTATAAAAAGTTGCCTATAAATTATTTTAGCTTTTGATATATCTCTAATATCTTAGCTTTAATGATGCCATTTGAAGCGTTAAATTTAAGATTTATGTACTCTTTTATCTCATAAATTTTATCTTTAACTAAAATATAAATTCTAAAATCTTTTATTTTTGATACTAAAAATATCATGCTTTTATAGAGAAATCTGAACCAACTAAACTGTAATAACTTATCTTTTGTGAGGTTAAAAAACCACAAAATAAATACTGCTAATGGAAGTTTTAATATATATACAAATATTGCAAAAAATATTTTTCCTTGAAAAAATATCATAAATGCATAAATTCCTAAAAATTCCACAAATGTGAACCCACCCCTGCCTAAAGACAGAGGCTTCCTAACTAGCAACTTCTTTTGAAGTTGAATGAAAGGCTTTGTGTTT
>CAYLKG010000115.1:0-4235 GCA_964384195.1 uncultured Aliarcobacter sp.
GTTATATTTTTTATTAAATCAAAATCATATTCATAAACAATATTAATATTACTGTCTTTTAAAAGAGTTTCTATGATATCTGAAATTGTAGAGATAAAAGTTTCAAGAGTAAAATTATCATCTACAGAGTTAGGATTGAGATAACTTCTAAAATTTTCAACCCTTTTTTTCATATATTCAGTAAGTCTTAAAATATCTGTAGATATTTCAGATATTTCTTCTTTTTTAACTTCATTGCTTTTAGAAATAAATTCTAATCTTTGACCGATTAAATGTATTGTATTTAATGGTTGTCTCCATTGATGTGCTATTGTTGAAACCATATCTCCCATTGTTGCTAGTTTTTGCTGACGAATGATAAGTTTTTGTTGTTTCAATCTTTGATTAACTTCTTCATCTACACGATTTTTTAATTCACTATTTAGCTTTTCAAGTTGTTTATTTAATTTGCTAGTACACATAATTGCAAGTGCAGTTGACAACCAAACAGTTAAAGCAATTCCATGAAGATAAGGTATTGTTATTATAAATTTATTTGAGTATAAAGCACTAATAGTATTAGAAGCTTCTTGAACTGATGAGGCACTGATAATATAACTAATAGTGCCTACAAAAAATACTATAGCTGTTATTTTATATACTTTAAATAGCTCTTGCCCTGTAGCTCTCCAAAAAATTAAACCAGTTAAAATAGAATAAAAAATAAATATCAAAGAAATAGAAATTGTACGCATTTTATAGCTTGGATAAATATATGTAAAAATATAAAAAGTAATAAAAATATAAATCAACGAAAAGATTTTAAATTTATTATATTTTATTTCTCCAAAATAAATTTGAGTAGCATGAAGTAAAGCAGCAGAACCTACCATTAAAAATAGATTAGAAATAACAACAGAAAAGAAATCAGAAATAGTTCCTCTTAAAACTACTAAAATTATTCCAAAAATCCAAAAAAATGAGCTGATTGTAAAATATTTTAAGCTTTTTTCATGAGGCAAAAGTCTCCATAAAGTAAAAGAGATAAATAAATACAAAAAAGAGCTAAAAATAAATACAATTCCTAAAGTAAGAGTATTAAACATAATAATATTCCATAATCATCAAAATCTTAAATACTCAAAAATGGTAGTTTAATTTTAAATCTTAATCCATCATCCATATTTTTAACTTTTATCTTTCCACCTAAATTTTGTTCTATAATTATTTTTGTCATATAAAAGCCTATTCCAGTTCCATGAGATTTAATTTTTGTTGTAAAATATGGATCAAATATATAATTCAAAACCTTTTTATCCAAAATACCTTTACCATTATCTTGTATAATCAGCTCTATTGAAGATTTATTTTTTTTAGCACTAATTAAAATAAATCCATTTTTTACATTACTATTCAAAATTGCATCTTTTAAGTTAACTAGCATATTTATTATAGCTTGTTGAAGTTGATTTTCTAAACATACCAATGAAATTGAAAATGGAATATCAATTTTTATTTGAATATTACTTAATCTAAATTGATAATTAATCAATGATACTATTTTTAAAATAGCTTCTTTTAAAAATATTTTTTTATACTCCTCTTTTGGACTATAAAAATTTCTAAAATCATCTATTGTTTGAGACATAAAATTTATCTGTTTATTCATTTTATCAATCCATTTATCCAAATAATCTTTACTTATTTTAGAATTATCAAATCTATTTTCTATAGCAACACACAAAAGAGAAACTGTATTAACAGGTTGCCTCCAATTATGGGCAATTGCGCCTATCATTTCACCCATTACAGCCATTTTTGATTGTTGAATAAGCAATTTTTCTTGTTTTCGTTGCTTTTCAACCTCTTGCTTTAACCTTGTTTCAAGTTGCTCTTGGAGAAATTTCTCTTTTGTAATTATTTCAAAAGTACAAACAACTCCATCATTGTATTTAACAGTTTTATTTCTGAACCAGTCATTTGTTTTATCTCCTTGAAAACAAAACTTCAAAGATTTTGATTTACCTGTTAAAACTACCTATTTATAATTATCAAAAAGAGTTCTTCCTTCTAATGTTTCTAAAGGTTTAAAATTACCTTTTAATATATCAGATAATCTTTTTCCTACAAGCTCTTCTTCTTTAAAATTAACTATTTTACAGGCTTCTTTATTTGCTACTGTAATTATAAAATCTATAAGCTCACCTTTTTTGTCATAGAAAGCATCAAAAGCCATTATTCCGCTAAGAGAACAATCTAAAATTGCTTTAAAATTATTTAATTTTTCACTTGGATTTTCTTTATTTTTTTTAATATTGGTATCTTTTAAATAGTTATTTTTTCCCATATTTACACTTTTAATTTATGATTTGTTTATTGTTTTTAACTATTAATCTATACCCAACTTTTGAAATATTTTCAATTATATCGCACGATAATTTCTTACGAATATTTTTTACTAATGTTCTTAAACTAGTACCTGTCATAACTTTATTATCATCATACCATACAACTTGTTCTATTGATTTATAAGTTACAATGGCTCCTTTTTTCTCAAATAATAGGTTTAAAAAATTTCTTTCTTTATTTGTAAGTTTTATAGTTTCATCATTTACAAAAACTTGAGAATTTAATAAATCCAAAGATATAAAATCATTGATTTTGACTATTCTATTGATAAATTCATGATTTTGGTGATAATGAATTTTTTCTAAAATAGTTTTAACTTTATTTGATGTTATAGGTTTTACAATATAACCTTGTATTCCACTATTTGAGGCTTTTAAGAGTGTATCACTATCAGAATAAGCAGAAACAATTATGACTACTACAAAATAGTTAATTTCTCGTATTTTACTTATAATATCCAAACCATTTATTCTAGGAATACTTACATCACAAAGAATAACATCTATTTTATTTTTTTCAAAACTTTTAATAGCCTCATAACCATCTGTTGCACTAAAAACTTTAAAAAATATTGATTCAAAAATCTCAACCATTATTTCTAATGTTTCTAAGTCATCTTCAACTATTAAAATATTCTGCTTCGAAAAAATTCATAATAACCTTTGCAAAATCGATACATAAACTTTAAATACTATAAAAAGAGGTGTTTTTATCCAAAGTCTTTATATTAGCTTCATATATAACTGACCTATTTCTTCCATCATTTTTTGCCTTGTACAAAGCAATATCAGCTTTTTCTAGTAAACTTTTTATTGTATCATTTTTTTCGAAATCTGCAATTCCCAAGGATATAGTTTTTCTTCCAACTTTATCAAATTGATATTCTTTTATAGCTATTCTTAATTTTTCAGCTAATAAAAATGCACCATTTTTATCAGTTTTTGTACAAATAACCAAGAATTCTTCTCCTCCATATCTTCCAAAAATATCAGAACTTCTTAAATTTTCAGAAATAATATTTGAAGTTTGAAATAAAACATTATCTCCTTCAACGTGCCCATATCTATCATTTACATCTTTAAAATGATCTATGTCAATAATAATCAAAGATAACTCTTCTTTATGTCTTACGACAACATCAATTGTTTTTTGTAAAAATTCATCCAACATTCTTCTATTATAAATTCCTGTTAATTTATCAATTGAAGCCATTTCTTGTAACAATTTTTTATCTGTAATATCCACACTAACTGACATATACTTTTTTAGTAGCTGATTTCTTTCATCTATTTTTGGAATAATTGTTTGCTCAAGCCAAAACTCTTCACCATTTTTTGTTCTATTTTTAACAATTCCTGTCCAAATTTTATTTTTTGAAATTGTTTGTATTAAATCTTTTATTACTTTTCTATCTTGCATTGGATGTTTTATTAAAGATATTCTCTTACCTATTAACTCATCTTTCGAATAACCACTAACCTTTTCAAAAGCATCACTAGCTTCAATTATAGTACCATCTGATTTAGCTGTATATGTGATTACATATTTATCTATAATTGTTTTAAATTCATTTAGCTCTTTATGTGCCTTGAAAAGCTCTTTTTCCAATAAAATAGGAGTATTAGACATCATAATAGCCATAATAAAACTCAAAAAAACAGTCAAAAAGAAGACAATTATTAAAGTATTTAATTTATCAAAAAATATCTCTTTTTCATAATTGTCTTTGGGTTTTAAAATCATCAATAAATTTTCTTCATTTTTAAATATTTTTTCCAAAGAGTATGTAAAAACTATAATACCCCAAGAAAATTGAACAATTTTTTGTAAAGTTTTATTCTCTTAGA
>CAYLKG010000116.1:0-4168 GCA_964384195.1 uncultured Aliarcobacter sp.
AGAAGTTTTAATAGGAAATACAAAACTTCTTACAAAATTTAATATACAACATGATGATGTAAAAGAGAATTTAAGTGCAATCTTAATCGCCATTGATAATGTATTTGCAGGTTATATTGTAGTAGATGATATTATCAAAACTGAAGCAAAAAGCATCATTAGTGAACTCAAAAAACTCAATATCAATAAAACGTATATGTTAACAGGAGATAAAAAGGAAGTTGCTTTAAATGTAGCTACTGCATTGGGCATAGATGAAGTAAAATATGAACTTTTACCTCAAGAAAAATTGACTTATTTTGAGAAGATAAAAAAACAGACCAATCAACCTACGGCTTTTGTAGGTGATGGAATAAATGATGCTCCAACTTTAGCAAACGCAGATCTTGGAATTGCTATGGGTGGAATTGGTAGTGATTTAGCTGTAAAATCTGCTGATATTATTCTTTTAAATGATAATATCCAATCGATAGTAGATGCCATCAAAATATCTAAAAAAACCAAAACAATTGTTTATCAAAATATAGCTTTTATTATGATAGTTAAAATTGGTTTTCTTTTCCTTGGTGCAGGAGCAATCATTGGGATGAAAGAGGCTATTTTTGCAGATGTTGGTGTGGCTTTACTTGCCATTTTTAACTCTATGAGAATTTTAAGAATGATAAAAGAAAAATAAAATAAATGATAGGTAATTTAGGGATATTCTTTTTAGCAGCTTTTTTTGAAATATTTGGCTGTTTTGCTTTTTGGTTGTATTTTAGACTTGGAAAAACTCCTTGGTGGATAGTGTTAGGGGTTATTTCTTTAATTCTTTTTGCTTATGTTTTAACCAAAATTGATGTGGAAAATGCAGGAAGAATTTATGCTATATATGGTGGGATTTATATAATAGCTTCTTTAATTTGGCTTGTTTTAGTTGAAAGAGAGAGTTTTAATAGATGGGATATTATAGGTGCAAGTTTAGCAATGATTGGAGCATTTATTATATTTATTGGAAATAAAGCAAACTAATTGGGAATGTCAAGATAAATTTTGATAGGAGTACACTAAGCTCCTTCATTTTTGAATCTTTATTGTTTAGATAGATTTCTTACTGTGTCAAATTTGTACAAAAAATTAATATATTAAAAGTTTTTTTTGATGTATTGAAAAATAATATATAGCTGTAAGGGTACTATTTGAAGGCTTTTTATTGTTTTTAATTATATTATTTTTCTTAACTTATTTAATTGTATATTATTTGTGCAGAAAAATTATAATAATTTGCATTTGTTTATTTTCTTCACAGTCCCCATGAAATTACTCTAAAATATACGTAAAAAACTCTCCTCACACCAACCCAACTTTACCAACAACCTTACCTAATATCTGAATTGAATCTAGTTCGGTTTTTTGTATTATTTCACTATTGTAATTTTTATTATCACTTATTAGCTCTATTGATCCATCTAGTTTTAAAGTTACTCTTTTTACAAGTAATCCTATATTTGTAGAAACAATAAATATTCCACCTTTTGAGATATCTATATTGTTTTTATCAAATAATATTACCTCTTTGTTTAATAGTATTGGCTCCATAGAATCACCTATTACATTTAATGCAATTATTGATTCAGGATTTGAGTTATTGGATTTATATAAAGAATCTAGTAATTTCTTATCTATACTTAATAGCTCATAATTGTCATCATAGTTAAATCCACCTCCACCAGCACTTGCATTTATCTCATTAAAGTATTTTATTCTTGAATACTTATTAGTTTGCTCTTCTAGTGACTTTGGTGCTTGATCAAATAAAACCCAATTAATTGATATTTTTCTAATTGCACAGAATTTTGCTATCTCTTCATATGGAATAGAGTTTTTCTTCTTTAATATTGATAGTGATTGCTTTGAAAGATTTAATGCTGCTGCTACATCTTTATCAAATACTCTTTTATTATTTAACTCATTTGATAATATATCTTTTATCTTCTCTATAATCTCATTTATATTCATTTTTTACCTTTAGTTAAATATTGTTTAACTTTTTAATCCATATTTGCAATTATAATTATAATTTCTTTAATTAATTATAATTTTGGAAACTAATATGAAGATACATTTAGATTTAGATTGTTATTTTGTGAGTGCTGAAAGAACTAGATATCCTTTTTTAAAAGATAAAAATGTTGTTGTTGCTAAAAGTAGTGATAAAAAGATATTCTCAAAAGATAAAAAACAAGGAGTAATACTTGGTGATACAGGAGCATTTAATAGTGTTTTAGAGTTTAAAAACTCTTATGACACTAATAATATATTAAAAGCATGGAAAGATGAGTTTTTAGATGAAAATGGAGATATTCATGGAATTGTAATTGCAAAAAGCTATGAATGTAAACCTTATGGTATAAAAACAGGAACACCACTTAAAGAAGCAATACATATGTGTCCAAACTTAATTATAATTCCTAGTGATCATCTGTTTTATCAACAACTTTCTCAAAAGCTAAAAACCTATTTAGAGTTTAAAATACCAGTACTTGAACAATACTCAATTGATGAGTTCTTTGGAGATTTAAATGGTTGGATTAAAGATAGTGATACATTAGATTTTATTAAAGATTTAAGAGATGATATTAAAGAAAAGTTTGATTTACCAATTACTATAGGAGCTAGTAAAAGTAAATGGATCGCAAAACTTATAACTGATAGAATAAAACCATTTGGTGTATATGCATTAGAAGAAAATAGGGTACTTGATTACACACAAGATATTGATGTAAATGATTTTCCAGGTATTGGAAGAGCAATTAGTAAAAAATTAGCTGATTATAGAGTTAAAACATTAGGAGAATTAAGAGCTAGACCAAATTTATTATACTTATATGGTAAAACAGGAGTTGAATTATATGAAAGAATTTGTGGAACTGATAATGAAAGAGTAATACCTTATAGTGATAGAAGAGGTATTGGTATTAGCAGAAACTTTAAAGCCATTATTGATAGAAATGAAATTTATAGAAGGGTAATGATACTTGCTAGATATCTTAGTTATACAATTACAAAATTAAATCTAAATCCAACAACTTTCTATTTTAAAATAAGATATGAATATGGAATAAAAAACTCTCAATCAATTACAGAAAATAGACTATTTAATGAAAAATTTCTAATAGATTTATCAAAATCAATGATAAAAAAATTAGACAATAGATTAAACTATAAAATCCACTATATAGCAATAAGTGCATCTAACTTTGCAAATTCATATAGTAACTTAAAAACATTTTCAGTAATAGATTATAAAAAAGATCTAAAATATAAAGCATTAAATGAAAACCTATTAAAAGTAAGAGACAAATATGGTGTTGATATTGTGAAGTATGCTAGTGAGGCATGAGTTGAAATTACTTTTTAATTAATGGTAATATTCAAAATTGTATAAAAGTATTCAATAATTACTAAGATTATATCAGAGTAATATATACCCCAATATAATTTAGAAGTCTAAAGTTTTTAGATATTTATATCTATAAATTTTTACTTAAGCGTTAGCAACAGCTTCTTTTAAAGCTTTTCCCACTTTAAATTTAGCAACAGTTGTAGCTGGTACATTAACAGTTTTATCAGTTCCTGGAACTCTAGCTGTTCTAGCTTCTCTTGAAGCTGTTGCAAATGTTCCAAATCCTAGAAAAGCAACTGAATCTTTTTTTGCTAATGCTTCTGTTAAAGTATCTAATACAGCATCAACTGCTATTTTAGAATCTTTTTTTGTTAAACCACTTTTTTCTGCTACTGCATCAATAAATTCACTTTTATTCATTTAAAATCTCCTTGTTAAATTTTGATTCCGATTTTATCTAAATTTTTATAGAAATTTTAATATTTACTACAAAAAAATTCATATAAAGCTTATTTTATGGCATTTAAGTAATTTTTTTATAAATTTTTTGAATTATAAAAAATATTGGGAATAAATTTATTGAATTTGATACATTATAATTTTTAAAGCACTTGAGCTAGATTTTTCTGCAATAGGGGTTGTAGTTATATTCTAACTCAAGCTTTTTGATTGTAGCTAATTTGATTTTGAAATGCAAATTATACATTGCTGGATAGTTTGATTAGCAAAGTATTACTCCACCGATAAACTAAGCTAATTATATGCTAAATTTAGCTACAATTT
>CAYLKG010000117.1:0-4167 GCA_964384195.1 uncultured Aliarcobacter sp.
GTTGTGTCTATAAGCATTCTAATAATTTTTGATTCTTGTTCTTCACCTAATCTTTTATTACTACCTTTAACTCTTCCTCTTTTTGCAACAACAATAAGTTTTTTATCTTTTTTATATTTTGAATACCATTGAGATATTGTACAATGGTGTACTCCAACTATATCTGCTACTTCTAGATTCTTCATACCTTTTTCTCTAAGTTTCATAGCAATATTTCTTTTTTCTTGTTGTGCTTTAGTATCTATTTTTCTTGCATCTATTTTTTCATTATTCATAATAAAATTATATCTAAAACAAACTTAATATATTTATGTATTTATTCGGTGGAGTAATAATAGAAATTGATTATCTTCAATAACATAGAATAATTCTGTTGAAGTTAAATGACACTAAGCTTAAACTCTTAGTTTAGGCGCAGAGATTCAAAACCTAAAAAAGCTAACAATTATTTATTTGGTACTAAAATAAATATTTACACACCACTTTATGGAATGAAAATCTTGATTTTTCACTCCACTTTAGCTATACTCATTTCATGAAAAAACAAAAATGGATATGGGAATATGATGAATATCCCAATTTTAAATACAATAAAGAAAAAATAGAACAATTGTTAAGAGATATTGCCTATGAACAGGGTAAACTAAAATCTTTTATGCTCTTAATGGATAAAGAGAGTACAAGATATTCATTAGCTCAAACTTTAGAAAACGAGATTATTGCAAGTTGTGAAATAGAGGGTGAAATATTGAATCGCCAAAGTGTACGCTCATCTATCAAACAAAAACTTGGATTAGAATCAGAGGAAAATTATAAGACTCTAAGAAAAGAAGATAATTATGTAGATATTCTCATTGATGCCAACACAAATTATGATGAAGATTTGACCCTTGATAAACTCTTTGGTTGGCACAATGCAATGTTTGAAAGGGGGTATAGTGGATTTTCAAAAATAAAAGTGGCTCAGTTTAGAGGAGAGGGTGCTATGCAAGTAGTATCAGGTCACTATGGTAAAGAGAAAATTCACTATGAAGCACCACCTTTTGATACACTTGAAAATGAAATGAATAGTTTTATAAAATGGTTTAATGATGTTCCAGTTACACTAGAAAAAGCAGCAATTACTCATCTTTGGTTTGTAATCATTCATCCATTTGATGATGGAAATGGTCGTATCACAAGAGCATTAACAGATAGAGTACTTTCAAAATTAGAAAAATCCTCTTTTTCAAAAATTTATACTATGTCAAAGAGCATTTATGAGGATAGAATTGGTTATTATGAAGCTTTGGATAAAACAACTGGAAGATTTGAAAAAAATGATCCACTAGATATTACTTGCTGGATGGAGTGGTTTTTTAAAACTTTACAACATGCACTACTGGACGCTCAAAAACAGTTAAACTATATAGTAGAAAAAACAAAATTTTGGGATGCACATAGAGAAGATGAACTCAATTCAAGACAAATAAAAGTGCTTAATAGGCTTCTTGATATTGGAAGTGAAAACTTTAAAGGTGATCTTACAAAAGCAAAATATGTAAAAATTGCTAATACCGCTGAAACTAATGCTTCAAGGGATATATCAGATTTGTTAGCAAAAGGTTGTATTAAACAAGTGGAAGGGACAACTGGTAGAGGAACTAGGTATACTATTAATCATGTAATTTAGCACTCCTGCTAGTAGTATTAAATTGCTTTGATTGAAATAAATTATTTATTGAAATATCTTAAAAAATCTAATGTATGGTATAGTGTATCTACAAATGTATACAAAGGTTTACAAATGAAAAAAGCTATTAATCTAAGAATTGATGAATCTTTACTTGAAGAACTTGATGTTTATGCAAAAGAATTGGATAGAACAAAGACATATCTTATTGAAAAAGCTATAAATAACTATTTTGATTCACTTGATGAAATGATAAGTGATAAAAGAATTGATGAAATTAAAGCTGGAAAGTCTGAAATGTTTACACTTGAAGATGTTGCAATTCAAATTGGTCTAAAATAGATGTTTAAAGTAATTATACATGGTAGCGATTATCCAAATATGTTATCAAGTGATCAAAAAAACGAAATTATAAACATTCATATGTTTCTCAAAAAAACAATTAGTTCTGAAAATATCGAAAAAAATAAACTCAGCAAATAAAGCTGAAGCTATTAAATTAATATGCAAATATAGATTCTAAATAAAAAATACAATATAAACTTTAATATTTTTATATCTTTATTACTTGTTCCATAAATGCTAGTATTTTATCAATTATCATTTATTTAGCCATACAAAATTAATTAATTGATATAATTATAACAATTACAATTTATTTTTAAGGATAAGTTATAAATATGATTTCAAATGATATAAAAAAGATTTTAATAGCTGCTAGCAAAAAGATAAGAGCTGAAAGAATTGCACTTGAATTAAGCCAAGAAGAGTTTGCTAATTTTGTTGATATTAAATATGCTACATACAAGACTTTTGAACAAAAAGGAAAAATTACATTTGAAAATTATGTAAAAATTCTAATAAAAATAAATAGAGAAGAACAGTTTAATAAATTTTTAGAAGGATTTGAATTTAATGATCAAAAAGAAAGAGCAAACAAAAAAAATGAAAACAACAATATATATTTAAAACCAATAATAGAACTAAGTCAAAAACATATTATATTAGATAAAAAAGTATTTGGTGAAGAATTATTTTACAGTGTAGAAGATGGGCATAGATATGAAATACCAAATTTTATAAATATTGTTTTAAATAAATGGAATGAAAAAAGACTAATGTTGCTTTTAAAATATTTTGGTCCAGAAAGATTAGTATCTCATATAATTGAGAGTAAAGATATTAATTTATTAAAATCATTTAATAAGCATAAAGCATACATCTACAAGCAATTAAATAACTCAAACACATAGGAAAAGAATGTTAGAAAAAACACAAGAAGTATTAGAACTTATAGCAAATGATGTATTATTTGAAAATAATGATATTAGATTTGTTGGTGGAACTGCACTTAGTTATTTAATAAATCATAGATTATCGGAAGATTTAGATTTTGCTGCATTAAAGTTTTCTCAAGAAGAAATTGAAGATGTAATGAAGAAGTATGGAGTAATAAAACTTGAACATGATGCAACTCAAGAAGATTATACTAAGAATGATGGAGAAGATATAAATTCTCACTATATGAAGTTTATGCTAAAAGGGGTGAAAGTTGAATTTTTTACACCACCTTTTAATTTATTTGAAGAGGATATATGGGAAAAAGATGAATATAACTTTTATAAAGATACAAAACTAAAAATCGCATCACTAGATACAATAATTTATATGAAAACAACAGCGTTTTGGAATAGAAAAAAATATAGAGACTTATTTGATATATATTATTTGCTAGAGAATAAGCACATTAGTCCAAATAAATTTATCAACCAATACCTAGAATATAATATTACATACAATACAGAAAATCTTTATAAAAGAATAAAAGAGCCTTTACATTTTTTTGAAAAAGCTAATGACGAGGGAATAAACTTGTTAGTTTCTAATCCAAAACCTTATGAATGGTATAGAGCAAAGATTGAAGAATTTATATATGGGGTACTACTCGATGAATTGTATAAATAAAAGTAAAAAATAGTAGTTAAAACAAAATGTTTATAAAATGAAAAGTTTGAGAACGACAATAGTAAGTAGCAGTAATAGGGGAGTGATGAATTCTTCCATTCTTTTCAATTAATACATCTTTGTTGTAAAAATTGTGTGGGGACGCAAAGAATTTAGCCACTGTGCGTATATGAAAGAAAGCCACCAAATCAATTACTCTACCACCACTATGAAGCATTAATACAAGTGGATAAACAAATTCAAATGGATTATATCCTTTGTGATTTAAAGGTAATGGTAAATGAGAATTGCATAGTTTTTCTAAACCTAAACCTTTGAGATACTCACCTAAAATTATCACACCAGACCTAGGTGTTAATTTTTCATTAGTTGTTGTTAAATGAAAATCTAAAATTGTTTGTGTCATAATACAATCCTTGAGGAAAAACTGCACCTAGTGGGTGAAAGAATTAAGTGTAGTTTTTCGCTTTTAATGACCACATTATAGCCACTTTGGGCTTTCTATTTTAAATCTTATGGAATTATTTGGG
>CAYLKG010000118.1:0-4038 GCA_964384195.1 uncultured Aliarcobacter sp.
TATAATGTATATTTTTTTTACATATTGGACAGAAACTTTTAAATTCTAATGAATATTTTTTTTGGTTTATAAATTCATATAAATAGGGATATTCTGATTTTTTTAAATCCTTTCTAATTGACTCAAATGATGAATAGACGTTAATAGCAATAATTATTGCTATCTCATCTAAATACTTATTGTTTTTAATATAATTTTCAATATTTTTACGATAACTATAAATATTACCTTCTTTTAACAATTCTAATTCATAATTTAAATTATATTTATTAAGTTCAATTTTCAACATTTGTAAATGTTTATCTTTTATTGAATCATAATTATCAAGAAATGAAGAGCATTCATTTTTATAAGTTCTAATTAATTCTTCATATTTAGAAATTGAATCTTGTATGTAATCGTTTAAATTTTTAATATCAGAAAAATTATTAGCTTTTTCAATGATATCATTTATGCTATTTACATACTCTATTTTTATTTCTTCATATTTCATGTGTTTTATCCTTAAATATATTTTTGTAACTTCATAAATGTATAACAAAATAAACAAATTATTCAAAAATAAAAGTTTAGCATAACTTAATATTAAAACATATAGTTTAGGGTAGTTCATCAGCTTTAAAGTCCTAATGTCAGTCATTTGTGATTTTAAAGCACCTAAAATAATCTTATAAAAGACAAATTATGAGGTAACATTATGAAAAAGAAAAAATTCACCAAAATTAGAGAAAATATCACAGAAATTGAGTACCAAAAACTCTTAATATATTTAAATGGGAAAGAAGATTTAGCTACTAACACAAAAAACAATTTAAGACGAACTTTTATTCTATTATATTTTACTGGTATGAGAGTAAATGAAGTTAAACAGTTAAAGATATAAATTCAATCTATGAAAAAGAAGAACTAATTATAGTTACTCATAAAACTAGAAAAGGAAGAAAACTCTTTTTTTCAAAAGAAGTAATTAAACAGATTAAAAAACATTTTGTATTTAATGATAATTCAAAAGATGAAGATTTTATTATAACAACAAAAGGTAAATCCTTTAAAAACTCCAAGTAGTTCAACTTTTATTGCAAAAGTAAATAGTTTTATACAAGAAGTATTAGGTCATAGATATTCATCACATTCTTTTAGAGCAGGAATAATAACAGACATGTCAAAATCAATTAATCCAAAATTTATCAAAGAGTTTATTGGTCATAGTGATATAAAAACCACTATGAGGTATATTAGACCTACATACGAAGATTTAAAGAAGTGTTTGATAAGGTAAAACCAACTTTTTATTTTAAAAGCTTATTTTTTATTCCATAACCCCTAAAGGTTTGTGGAATTTTGTAGTTTTTACTTTTTGAACACTTTATGGTACAGGAAATACTAATATAAGTATTTAGTGTTCTAAAAACTAGAGATTGTTGAACGTTTGATTTTCTCAACAGGTTTAGCTATTAGGAGTTAGGGTTTGTTGTGCATTTTTTGTAATATTGAATGAAAAAACCATTGTGTAGTATTTCCAAAATTATCTAATTTAGCATATATAATAGCAACGATACTATCCTCATCTTTTAAATTTAATTCGTGTATTAAAGAAATATCTTTTTCTTCTAAATCAACAATACATGATAAGTTATATCCTAATGAAGCATTGTCGACATCTAAAATAGTCATCTCTTTTGGTTCAACATCCAAATCAATTTCTAAAATTTTATAAAAAGATATTCTATAATGATCTTTTGCATTAAATTTATTAAATGCTTCAAAAGCCAAACTATTGATAATTAAATTATGCCTTAGAAAATTATTTAACCTAGAAAAAAGTGGTAGTCTATCATTTTCAAAAATAAGACCTTTATCATCTGCTTTTATTTGCATAATACCTTTATTCCTAAATATGTTAGTATCTAATTTATTTTTTGCAAATGGATTATGAAAAACAAATAATCCATCAACTAACTCTTCAGGATTATTTTCATCTATTACGTAAGGTTGCCAATGAGGTTTATCTGTATCATGTCTGATTGCAATCACAAAATTTGTCTTTAAAAGAGATTTGTTTTGTGACAAAGATAAGGATGTTAATTTTCCTAATGTAATTGTTGCTGAGAATATTATTGCTGATATATGTTCCATCTTGCTATCGTTAAAGATACCTATAGGTATATCTGCTTGACTATTAGGCTTTAATATAGATTTTTTTCTTGCATATGTGTCATTTTCCATATCATAATATGCTCCATATAATAATGCCATCATGGGATAAATATACTGGTTACCGTAATTAATTTGGTCATAACCACTTAATGCAATAATATAAGGTACAGTGTTATCTATATAATCTAAGGCAGAATATTCATTTAAATATTTCTTACTTTTTGACAAAATAGCATTAGAATGTCTAACAATTGATTCATCTAATTCATTGTAAAAATTTCTTTGTAAATAAGGTGGTTCTAGCATACTTAGAATATCATCAAGAGCTCTTTCTGTTTCTTGTTTTCCATCTTGCTTTATATTTGACACTACAGCTTCAATATATAGTTTACTTGGAGATTCTATTATAAAATCAGGTCTATTTCTACTAAAATCAATTTTAAAATTCAATTCTTTAAAAATAGCAAATAAATAAAATTCCCAAAAAGTTGAATGAAAGGTAGTTTGAAATTCTTTTACAATTTTATTGTCTCTATCTTCAAATCCTCCAACCCAATCTCTTAAAATTTCTTGTTCTCCAGTCAGCTGTAAATTATCTCTGATTAGTTTATATTTTGTATGTAGTTTTTCTTCTTTAATTTTCAAATCTTCGAATATATTCAATTTTATTTCCTTATTAATGCACAACTATTTATTACTGTCTATATTAATATTTCTTATATCTTTGTAACTTTGTGAATAGTCCATTTTAGAACAAAAAAATATTACACATACTAGGACAAGAAGAATAATTACTATAAAGATATTAAATGATAACTCAAAAAATACTTTTTCTATAAAACTTCAATAATTAATTTAAACTTTAATTATTACTATATAATAATCTTTATGAATTATAAGAACTCAATAACATATAACGTAAAATCTATATAAAATATGAATCAATTAAATAATTCACTTAATAGCTTAAAAAAGTGATTGATACTAACAGATTAAAAATCTATACAAATAGAAAGTGGAAAAACTTTCTAAAAAAACAATGGATTATATTGAGGCAATTCAAATAGAATATAATTAGGAGAAATATAATGCTGATAACAAGTGAAGTAGATAAAGTAAATGATAGATTAAAAGATTTATTTAAATTAGACGAATCTTTTGTTATTGCACTTAATGGAGAGTGGGGAATTGGAAAAACTCACTTTTGGAATAAATTTGTAGAAGAAAATTTAACTGAAAAATTAGTATGTAAAGAAGTTGCATATGTATCTTTGTTTGGTAAAAATACTCTTTCAGATATAGAATCAGATATTGTAATGCAGGTTTCTCAAACTGAAAAAGTAAAAAATTTTTTAGATAGTAGATTAGGATCTATTGGATTTGCAGGTGTAAAAGTATCTAATGTTTTATCTTTAATACCTAAATCAGATTTTAAAGACATTGTAATCTGTTTCGATGACTTTGAAAGAAAATCTAATAAATTAGACACAAAAGATATTTTAGGATTGATATCTCAATTTAAAGAACAAAAAAATTGCAAGATTGTAATGATTTATAATCAAGAAGAAATAGAGGATAAAAAAGTTTTATCTGATTATAAGGATAAAATTATTGATTACGACTTACATTATAGACCAACAGTTGAAGAATCATTTAATGCAGTTGCTGATAGATTAAAAGTGTTTAATCTATATCCTTTGGAGTT
The DNA here is from genome assembly GCA_964384195.1 of uncultured Aliarcobacter sp. Taxonomy (GTDB): domain Bacteria; phylum Campylobacterota; class Campylobacteria; order Campylobacterales; family Arcobacteraceae; genus Aliarcobacter. Next base: position 3,863 of record CAYLKG010000118.1, read on the forward strand.
TTTAACTCAAAAGGGAATCAACAATATTAGAGTAATTAAAAGACTAATAAATGCACTTAATGATTTTGAATTTATTGTTGAAGAAGTAAAAGATTATCCAGATATAGAGTCTCAAATTGCATATATAATACCCCAAAATGTCAAGACAACTTTTTCTAAAATCTTATTCTCTTAAG
>CAYLKG010000119.1:0-4002 GCA_964384195.1 uncultured Aliarcobacter sp.
TCTATTAAGAGATGTGACTGCAAAACTGCTTGGGTTTAGGTGCGAAAGTTAAGTTTTTTTAATTATAATTTGAAAAATTTTACAAGGAAGAATTATGATTTATGATGTTGTTATTATCGGGGCTGGAGCTGCTGGATTTGGTTGTGCATTAACACTTTCAAGTGCAAATGAAAAATTTGATTGGGCAAAAGATAAAAAATATCTAATTCTTGATGATAATAAGAGTGATTTAAATGCTGGAAGATATTTTAATGTTGCTGGTGTTGAAGCGGGGATAAATGGAGTTGATTTACTTCTTAAAATGAAAACTCAACTAACAAGATATTCTGATTGTGAGCTAAAAAATCACACTGTTACAAAAATAGAAAGAAATGAAGCTGGATTTAAAATCTTTTGTGAAAATAACACTTTTGAAGCAAAAGATGTGGTACTAGCAACAGGTATGCATAAATTTGATATTGAAGTAAACGAAGTTGAAGTAAAAGAGAATATTTTTGCACCAAAACCAAATAAAGTTTTACTAGCAAATAATAACAATCTTATTTCAAAAAATCTTTATGTTGCTGGGCTTGCTAGTGGTGTTCCTTCAATGTTTGCATGTGCTAGTGGCGATGGAACAAAAGTTGCTTGTGATATTTTAAAAAGCTGGTGCGGAAAAGTTGCAATCGTACATGATGTAAAAGCATAAATATAAAAAACAAAAAGCCGTATATAACCCTTTTTTTGATAACATCTTTTTTTTAAAAATCAAAGGTTTTTATATGGCACTAATAGACTTACAAAACATCTCAAAACAATACGACATAAAAGTTATTTTAAAAGACGCAAACTTTACTCTTCAACAAGGGCAAAGAGTTGCAGTTATTGGTCAAAATGGACAAGGAAAATCAACTCTATTTAAAATTATTATGAAAACTGTAGAGCCTGATAGTGGAGAAATGGCTATTGATAGATCAATAAAAATAGAGATGCTAGACCAACAACCAAAATTTGAAGCAAATTTAACAGTTAGAAATGCAATAGAAAATCAACTAGTTGAGCTTAAAAATGCTAGAACTGAATATGAAAGAGTTACAAATGAACTTGCCACAAACTATGAAGATGTGGAACTTCTAAGAAAACAAAGTGATTTAGCTTCGTTTATAGATTTTCACAATGCTTGGGATTTAGACAATATGATTGAAAGAGTTTTAGTTGAATTTCAGCTAAAACAGTATGAAAACAAAGATGTAAATATGCTAAGTGGTGGAGAGCAAAGAAGAGTTAGCTTAGCTGGTTTAATTCTTAAAAAACCTGATGTTTTACTTTTAGATGAGCCTACAAACCACCTTGATGTTTATATGGTTGAATTTTTAGAAGAGTTACTTTTAAAAAACAACTTTACCCTACTTTTTATCTCTCACGATAGATATTTTATAGATAATATTGCTACAAATGTTGTTGAAGTCGAAGGGGGAGAACTTAGAAAGTTCAACGGTGGATACTCTTCATACTTAGAACAAAAAGCCCAAATTTTATCCAATATGCAAAAAGAGCATGAGAATCTTCTAAGACTAGTTAAACAAGAAGCACATTGGATGCAACACGGAGTTACAGCAAGAAGAAAAAGAAATGAAAGAAGAAAATCTGAATATTTCGATTTAAAACAAAAAGCAAAGACGAATCCTGCATATATTAAAAAAATGAGTTTAGAACTTCAAAGAGAACAAAAATCTTTTAATAGTGAAGAGAAACAACAAAATAAGAAAAAAATGCTTTATGAACTTGATGATGTTTATAAAACTTTAGGTGAAAAAGAGCTAATCAAAGATTTTACAACAAGAATTTTACAAAAAGATACTATTGCAATAGTTGGTCCAAATGGAAGCGGAAAATCAACTTTACTTAAAATCTTTATGGAAAAACTTAAAATTGATAAAGGAACTTTTAAAAAAGGTGACTTTGAAATAGGATATTTTGACCAACAGCGAGAGATGCTAGATGATAATAAAACTATCATGGAGATTTTTTGTCCAAATGGTGGAGATAGAGTAGTCCTTGATGATGGAAGAAATATGCACGTTTTTGGTTACTTAAAAAACTTTTTGTTTCCAAAAGAGTACTTAGATAAAAAAGTTGGCGTTTTAAGTGGTGGAGAAAAAAATAGAGTTGCACTTGCCCTACTTTTTACAAAAAGAGTTGATTGTATGATTCTTGATGAGCCAACAAATGATTTGGATATTCCTACGATTAATATTTTAGAAGAGTATTTACAAAACTTTCAAGGTGCATTAATTTTTGTATCTCACGATAGATATTTTGTGGATAAAATTGCTAAAAAACTATTTGTATTCCAGGGAAATGGTCACATTATGGAGAGTTTTCAACCATATAGTGAGTATTTACAAATAGAAAAAGAGTTAAAAGAGCTTGATTCTTTAGAAATTGAAATCCAAAAAGAAAAAACTACTCCTAAGGCTATAAATGAGCCAAAAAAACAGACAAAATTATCATATAAAGACCAAAGAGAATACGATAATTTACCAAAAGAACTCGAAGAACTTGAAAATAAAATTGAAGAGCTAAATAATTGTTTAGCAGATCCAAAGTGTTATGAAAAAATTGGAATTGTTGCACTTTCAAAAGAGCTTGAAGAAGTAAAAGCAATTTACGAAGAAAAAGTTGAAAGATTTTTAAATCTCGAAGAGTTGGTTGAAAGTTTTAACAATTAGCATAATATAATTTTACATTAATTTAAAAGGAGAAAAAATGAGTTTAAAAGAAAAATTAAATGAAGATTTAAAACAAGCTATGAGAGATAAAGAAGTTGTAAAAAGAGACTCTATTAGAGCTATTAATACAATGATTAAACAAGTTGAAGTTGATGAAAGAAGAGTTTTAGATGATGCTGAAGTTATAAAACTTATTCAAAGAGGAATAAAACAAAGAGAAGAAGCTATTTCTCAATATAGTGCTGCAAGAAGAGAAGATTTAGTTCAAAAAGAGCAAGAGCAAGTTGATATATTTATGAATTATTTACCAAAGCAACTAAGTGATGAAGAGTTAGAAACTGGAATGAAAGAGATAATTGCTGAAGTAGAAGCAACAACTCTAAAAGATATGGGAAAAGTTATGGGTGCTGCTTCTAAAAAATTTGCAGGTGTTGCAGATGGAAAAAGAATAAATGAGATGGTAAAAAAACTTTTAGGATAAATTATGCAACAATTCTTTCAAAATCTTTGTGAATTAGAAAAACTCGAAGTTGAAAAAAATCAAATAAATTCAGCCGAAGGCTTAATCCATATTCTTTTAAAAAGAGCTCCTAAAAAAAATGTACGAGCTTTAGTAAATATTTTAAAACAATCTTTACTTCCTTCTATAAGTCAAGATGAAAATAAAGAGCTTGAAGAGCTATTTTTTCTTATTGAAAAAGAAGAAAACTTGATATTTGAAAGAGATATTCAAGAAAAAATTGAACAATTTATTGCACAAAGATTTGAAAAAGACAAAAAAGTAATTATTGAAAAAACTTCGGACATTTCAAAACTTGTTTTTGTAATGGAAGAGTTTCTAAATGAAGCCATTTCTAGTAGTGGAAATGGTTCAAAAAATGTATTAAATATAAAAGAAAAACTAAAATCTATTAACATAAATAGTACAAATATAGAAACTCTTTCTAAAATTCAAATAGAATTAATAAATGCTGCTTCAAGTATAGAAAAAGAGATGAATAGTGTTTCAGATAAATTACAATCAGGAAAAACAAAAGTTCAAGAGCTTGAAGACAAAATTAATAGTCTTGAGATTGAGCTAAAACAGACAAAAAATGAGAGTATGAGAGACTATTTAACAGGTCTTTTATCAAGAAAAGTATTTTTTGAAGAGTTAAAAAAATAGATAGTTCATTTGAAAGAATGGGTGTACAATATGCAGTTATTTTCTTTGATATTGACAACTTTAAAAGCATAAAGTATAAATTTAATCCTCCAAATTTTGCATATATTCATAAAGAGCTTCGAAGAA
>CAYLKG010000120.1:0-3491 GCA_964384195.1 uncultured Aliarcobacter sp.
TAAGTTATTGTAAAAATCTTTTTTTTCTTGTGGCATTTCTCTTCTTGCAAATCTTTTTGCAGGAACTCCGCTTTCTGGTTTAACACTTTCAATTGCCGCTAAAATAACAACTAAATGAGAACACGAAGTAACCTGTACTTGATCCCAACAAAATGGTCTTATTTTAGCTTTTAATTCTTCATTTGTAATAACTAAAAATTTCCATGGTTCTTGTCCAAAAGAGCTAGGAGATTTTCTTCCAACCTCTAAAATATATTTAATATCTTCTTCGCTAATTTTTTTTGTTTCATCAAATACTTTACAAGCGTGTCTAAAATCCATAGCTTCCATAAATGTTTTTTCCATAATTTTCTCCTTATTTTTAATTAATATTTATTTTAAAACGCTCTTATATAAGAGCTATTTATCTTCTCTTTTTCATTTAACTCATCTGCCATATAAAAAACAAGATTTGGATTTTTAAGTAGTTCTCTTCCATAAGCTACAAAATCGCAAAATTGATTTTCAAGCAAATATTCACCCTCTTTCCCTGTGGTTATTAATCCAACTGCAATAACTGGAATATTAACAGATTTTTTAATCTCTTTTGCCCAATTTGCTTGATAAAAAGGTTCTATCTTTGGAGTTTTATCTGTTTTTTCTTGATTTCCACCACTTGAAACATGAATTGAATCAACACCTATTTTTTCAAGCTCTTTACAAAGATAGATTGAATCATTTATATTCCAACCATTTTGCATCCACTCATCTGCACTAATCCTTACAATAAGTGGTAAATTTACTCTATTTTTTATCTCTTGTGCAATTTCAATAACCAATTTACATCTATTTTCTAAACTTCCACCATAAATATCAGTTCTATTATTTGTTAATGGTGATAAGAATTCACACAGTAAATATCCATGAGCAGCATGAAGTTCTACTAAATCATAGTTTGCTTTTTTGGCTCTAATTGCAGCATTTACAAACAACTCTTTTACACTATTTATCTCTTCAAGTGTCAACTCTTTTGGTATTTTATAAGGAGCTGTTTGACTAAAAGCTATTGCACTTGGAGCAATACAAATATCATCATTTACTTCTGATTTTCTTCCTGCATGAGCTATTTGAATTGCACTTTTTGCACCAAATAAGTGTAATTTTTCATTTAATTTTTTATGATTTTCAATCAAAGAATCATCCCAAAGTCCTAAATCACAATTTGAAATTCTTCCTTTTGGTTCAATTGCTGTTGCTTCAACAATAATTAAACCAACATCAGCAGCTGCTCTTGAAATATAGTGAAAAAAATGAAAATCTTTTAACTCTCCACTATTATCACTTTTATACATACACATAGGAGGCATTACAACTCTGTTTTTTAATTCTAAATTTACTATTTTTCCATTCTGTAATAATAAACTCATTTTAGTTTCCTTTATTTTGTAAAAAATTATCTTTTAAAACAGATTCAAATTTTTCTAACTCTTTGTTTAAATCCATATCACCTTTAAAAATATCATGCACTGAATAAGTTTTTAAAGGTTCAAATCCAACAAATTGAAAAATTTTATGAGTAGCTACATTTGCTTCATCTAAAGATAGACCATTAAAAAAACTATTTTTATTTCCAAATTCTGAAGCTGGACAGTTGTAAGTTAAACTTAACATATATTTTTTACCTTTTAAAAGTCCACCACTTCCATAAGTTTTAGATGCATCTGTTCTACTTCTTCCATCACTTGCATAATGTCTTCCCTGAGTAAAAGTCTCATCAAAATATTTTTTTGCAATCCAAGGAACTCCCATCCAATAAACTGGATATTGGAATAAAACAACATCTGCCCACTCAAATTTCTCACACTCTTCTTCTACTTTATAACCTTTTTCTATATTTGTATGTTTTACTTCAAAACCATTTTTTAAAAAAAACTCTGTTGCTTTGTCTATAAAATTTTTTGTTAATTCACCTTTTGCAACTACATCATAATACTGATGACCATTCAAAATTAAAACTCTTTTCATCTTAGCTCCTTCAAAAAAATTTCAAAAATTATATATATGATAAACTTAATTCTCTCTTACTTTATTTTAGGTAAGTAAAGTGATTTAATCTTGTTTATGCTACAATTTTTTTTTAAATTTAAGGGATTTTGTTATGTATTATGTAAATGATAAAGAGTACAAGTGTAGTGTAGCTGTAACTTTGGATATTTTTAATGATAGATGGAAATTAGCAATTATATGGCATTTGCTAGATGGAGATAAAAGATTTAAAGAGCTTCATGAAACAATAAGTGAAATAACTCAAAAAACTTTAACTATCAAATTAAAAGAGTTAGAAGAAAAAAATATAATAAATAGAGAAGTTTTTGCGCAAATCCCACCAAAAGTTGTATATAGTCTTACTCCTTGTGGAAAAAACTTAAGAGCCGTTTTGGAAAATATGAACAAGTGGGGAATAGATTATGCACAAGAATTTGGAAAAATAACTTCACAAAATCAATGTGAAACTAAGATTTGTGAGTAAATTATGGAAAATATAATTTTAATTTTATTCTCACTTTTCTTAGGATACATCTTAAATCGATTTAGAATAATACAAAAAGATGGTGCTATAGCTTTAAATAAATTTGTATTATATATATCATTTCCAGCAATTGTACTTTTACAAACTCCAAAAATTAACTTTTCTCTTGAATTGATGATTCCTGCAATAGTTGCATGGATTGTTATGACACTAAGCGCCTTTTTAATTTTATTTTTATCAAAAATATTTAACTTTTCAAAAGAGGTAACTGGAGCATTAATGCTTGTTGCTATTTTGACAAACAGCTCATTTTTGGGAATTCCAATGCTAAGTACATATTTAGTAGGGCTAGATTTTATGCCTTATTTACTAATTTATGATCAATTTGGAACATTTTTAGCATTTGCAGTTTATGGAACTTTTATTGTTTCAATTCATACAAGTAAAACAAAGATTACATTTAAGCTAATAACTATAAAAGTTCTTACTTTTCCTCCTTTTTTATGTCTAATTATTGCCCTATTTTTTGTAGGCGTTGAATTTCATCCAACTATTGTAAAAGTTCTTGAAGTTTTTGCAATTACAACAGTTCCTGTTGCTTTAGTTGCAGCTGGTCTTCAACTTCAACTAATTTTACCAAAAGAGGATATCAAACCATTTAGTGTTGCCCTGCTTGTAAAACTTATATTCGCTCCAATTGTTGCAATTATTGTTTGTAAAATATTTGGTTGGAATAGCTTGGCTGCAACTGTATCTATTTTAGAAGCAGCAATGGCTCCAATGATAACTGCAGGTGCAATTGCTGCAATGGCTGGACTTGCACCAAGACTTAGTGCTGCTATTGTTGGATATGGAATACTATTCTCTTTTATAACTACTTATTTATTCAAATTATTAATTATTTAGAGTAATTTATATAGTCACTCTTGAAGAACACTACAAATACCTTAATTAAGGCATTTGTCACTACTTTTTTGCTATA
>CAYLKG010000121.1:0-3478 GCA_964384195.1 uncultured Aliarcobacter sp.
CTATTAAGAGATGTGACTGCAAAACTGCTTGGGTTTAGGTGCGAAAGTTAAGTTAAAAATCTTACAACTAACTGACATCTATCTGCTACAATGAAATACTATAAACTTAATACTAACAAAATCAAAACCAGGAATATAATATGAAATTAAAACTTTTAATATCTTTTCTTCTATTTTTTACTATTTACATTAATGCAGCTGAACTAAATGGAAAAGTAATACATATCTCTGATGGAGATACTATTCATGTTTTAACTAATGATAAAAAGAAATATAAAATTAGATTAAATGGTATAGACGCTCCTGAATCTTCACAAGATTATGGAAATAAATCAAAAGAGAATCTAAAAAGATATATCTATAATAAAGATGTTACTGTTATTTATAACTCAAAAGATAAATATAATAGATTACTAGGAACTGTATATTTAAATAAACAAGATATAAATCTTCAACAAATAAAAGATGGCTATGCTTGGGTATATAGAAAATATAATAATGACTCAAACTACCTAATTGCAGAAAAACATGCAAGAAGTAGTAAAAAAGGACTATGGGCTGGAATTAATCCATTAGAACCTTGGGTATTTAGAAAACAAAAATAGTAAAAAATAAGGAAAACACATGGATACATTAATAAAAATATTGTTTGTTATTGTTTTTCCAGCCTTTGCAATTTATTTTTTCATCAAATATTCTAAATTAAAAAAAAGATAAAAAAGCTAAATAAAGAAAAAAGTAGAGAAATAACTAATCTTGAAACTCAAAACTCAGAGTTAAAAGAGATAAATACAAATATTTCTAATCAATTAAATGAACTTTCAAAATATGAAAGTATTGTAGATGCTGAAGCCCAAGCAAAAAAAATAATAGATAAAGCTAATGAAAAATCTCAGATAACTCAAGATACTGCCAGATTAATTTTAAATGATGCCATTATGAATTCAGAGAAAATTATTGAAGAAGCTAATATTAAAGCTAAACAAATTGCTGATTCTTCTTTTGAAGCAAAATAGCAAGTGATTATCATATATGACGTTAAAATAGATAAATAAGAAGCTATAATATAATTAATTTATAAAATAGATAATTTAATTTTATCTATTTTATAAAATATTTAAAAAATAATCAAAAGTATCAATTATAATAACTAATTTTAATGAAGTTATCAGATAATTTTTAGTGATTATTAATAATTTTAATAAGCATAATTAATATTAAATAATCAATTATAAGTAAGCTATTAGAGTAAAATAAAATTATCATATTAATCAACATAGTTCTTTGTGAAAATTAAAAATATTTATTTTCTCATTATAGATTTTCATCACCCGTTTCCGAAGAAAAACTTTTTAAAAAAATTATTTTGATAAAATTCTGAACAATTTTCAAAGTATAAAAATAATGTAAAATGATGATTTACTTTATGAATATGTTACAGATGAGCTATAAGATCTCTTGCACTCGCCCTACTTGTCCATCTTGTAATCTTACTTTTATTCCATGTGGATGAGATGGTGAGTTTGTTAAAATATCTTTTACTATTCCTTGAGTTAATTTATTAGTTCTTTGATCAGCTTTAAGAACTATATTTACTTTTAGTCCTGCTTTTACATTTATTCTTTTTTTTGGATCCATTTATATTTCTTTCTAATTTATATTTAATTTTAAGGGTTTAAGCTTACTAGTTTATTCCTAATACTTTATTGCATTCAAATAAGCTTTTTGAACCTCTTTTTGATTTGGATTTGTATATATCATTGTTGGTCAAAACAGCACACAGGGGTTAAAAGCGACAAAGAAATTTAAAAGTAGCTTAATTTGATTTTATCTCTTTTTAAAATAGCTCTATAAATCGTTTTCTCTAGCTTTTAATCAAAAATTCAATCCTAGAGCAAATACAGAGTGATATTTAACTAATCATAGATATAACTTTTTTATCAACTTTCGTAAAATCATATGTACCATAAAAATTAATATGACTCCAATGAACTATAGAGCTATTTTTAATTGCTTCTATTATTTCATCTTTTTGTGATTGTGATTTTGCTTCTTGAAGTTTTTTATCAATGTAAAGATAATTCCAAAGTATTACTGCATTTTGTATAAGTCTTTTACAGTTATTTGCTATATTTTGTTCTTCTTGTGATGCAAAAATGAATTCTGCATTATTTCCAAAAAATACTGCTTTTGCAAATCTATTTGATGCTTCCGATTTATTGAGTTGTTTTTCTATTCTTTGTCTAAGTTCAACCTTATCTATATATACAAGTAAGAAGTTTGTTTTTATAATTTTTCCAAACTCTTTAATTGCAGTATAAAGTTTGTGATGCTTTGAATAGGAAGTAAGTCTTTTTAAAAGTTGTGAAGCAGTTGTTCTTCTTGATTTAATTGTAAGTATAAATCTTAAAATATCATCCCAATTTTCTTCTATTATTTCAAAATTGATTTTTCGTTTTGGAAGGAGGATATATCCTTTATTTTGATAATCTTTTGGAGGATTTATTCCATATAGTTGTTGATCTTTAAAATTCTTTATTCTAGGAGCAAATGAAAAACCAAGTAAATGTGTAAGTCCAAATATTACTTCACTAAATCCATGGGTATCAGTGCTGTGTATATCACTTTTAACAACTTCATTGTGCATTAAACCATCAATAACATAACCACTTTCTCTTTCATTTACATTAATAACAATAGAGTAAAATAGTTTGTGACTCTCATCAATAAATGTATCAACACTAACTCCTTTATCTGCTCCTAAATATTTATAAGAGTATCCAGCATTTGTTGAGTTTATCGAAGATTTTAAACTATATTTTTGACCATCACTTGAAGTATGATTAACTTTTGGATCATTTCTTAAGATTTTAGAAATTTCTAATGAATCAATAAACGCAATTACCTTACCATTTGCCTCCATCGTGTTTTCTTCACTTAAATACCAAGTTGTAACAGTATCTAACTTATTCTCATTTATCCCTTTTGAAATTTTTGCCATTTTAGATAATGATATATTGCAACCATAACCAACTATTGATGCAAATAAAAGATTGGAATCTAATTTTTGCGTTTTTATATTTTTTAATGAATAATGTTTAAATGAATCTAAGAAATCTGTTTTTGTTTGAACTGAATTTAGCAAATCAATAATTGAAATAAATTCTGCTTGTGGAAAATATTTTGAAATGGTATGTTCTAATTGTTCATCTGTTTTTTCAAGTTTTGGAGTGGTTAAAATAAAGGAATCATTTGTTAATCTAAAGTGAATATTTAACTCCTTTATTATTCTTGTATTAGTTATTTCAAAAGTTTTTTCCAACTTTTTATTAATCGGGGAGATATAAGTATTAAGATTTTGTAAATGTTCTAATTCATGGTAAATTAAAAGTTCATTCTTTTTATTTGTAAATTCTTCTTTGGATATTAAATAGTCAGTCCTGAAAAACACACTTTTGGAGTTTAATTTTTTTTAATA
>CAYLKG010000122.1:0-3269 GCA_964384195.1 uncultured Aliarcobacter sp.
TTTGGATTATTAAAAAAAATTAAACTCCAAAAGTGTGTTTTTCAGGACTGACTAAATATATAAATATCTTGCATATTTTTAATCCTTTTTATTATCTAAATTTTTTTGAGTGTATATTTTCATACTTGGAAATTCTAAAGCACAAAGTCTTGGGTTTGAAACTTTATTTTTATTTTTTTTATGAAAGCATCCTAAATCTATTCCCATACTATAAGGTGTTATATTTGGTTCATCATATATTGTATGTCCATAGACATTAAATATCTCTTTCATATCTATGCTTGATTTTCTGCTCCACATAATATGTTTTTCAAATATCTCTTTATCTATTTTATCTTGGCTATTTCTTAATTCCCAAACTCTTCCAATAGTTGAGTGGCTAACAACTAAATATCTATTATCTTCTGTTTTATAATTTTTATATTCAAGATATAAAGGCAATGAGTTTAAAAAATCATAATGTTCAAAATACTCTTGTATAGTTTTATATGAGTTTAAAGTTTCTATTCCTCCACAACTATACAACCAATGTTTTGATTCATCATTTACAAGTGGCTCTTCTTTTGTTGGTCCATATTCTAAAAGCATATCTTCATGATTACCTTTTACACAATCATATTTATTTTCAATTATAAATTTAACAACATTGTATGAATCATTTCCCCTGTCAACTAAATCTCCAACAAAAACAATTTTAGAATTTTGCTTATTTGGAAATTGTTCAATTAAAGCTAAAAGAGATTTATAGCAACCATGGACATCTCCTATTATGTATATTTGATCTTCATTTTGTGTTGAATTTATATTTGAATTGATCATTTTATTGTTTCTCCCCTATTTATTTGTATTTTTATTTATTGAGTTTTTTTATATTTAATTTATCCTCTAAAATAGATATCTTATAACTATTCTCAGTTAACCTTGTCAAAAAAAATGCAACATTTGCTTTTCCACAATAAGTTTCATAAACTGTTGACAATCTTAAACCCATTTTCTCAGCTAACTCTTTTAAGTTTAAAGCTTCATAATCTTTCTTTAATTGCTCAAAAAAAATTTCTAAACCCATATCTTCAACTTTTTTAATTACAGCTTTCACTTTTTCTTCATTTCTTTTTAATATCCACCCTGCTCTATCAATTTTTTCAAAAATTTCACTATTAGGTAAAGTATGAGAAGCTAAAGTTGTTCTAGAAAAATTTTTGCCTTTTTCTTCTAACTTTTGCATTAAAAATGTTAGGCTAATTGGCATCTCATATTCTTCTAAAATATTTTCCACATATTCATTAATATTTAAAGGCATATAACCTGTTGAAATATCTATAAAATCGATATTGTATTTAACTCCTGTCTTAAATTGTGGTTCATTACACAAAATAGCTTTTAATTCAAATAAACTATATTTTGAGGTATCTAATTTGAGAAAATATTTCTCTATACTATTTTTTATCCATTTAATATCCGTTGTAGAAATATTGCTTTTTTTACAAACATCAATAGCTGCATATTTGAATCTACTTGCATATTCTCTATCTAAATATTTATTAAAAAAAATATCTCTCAAACAAATAGTTTCACCTAGATTAACTATTATATCTCCACTATTTGAATGATTTTTTATAATATTTATAGCTGTTTTTTCTCCGATTCCTCTAATTAATGCCTTTTTAATAAAATCTATCTTGCTTATTGGTTTATTGATATTTTTTAGTATCTCAACTGCAATATCTAAACTTATTGTTTTTGAAGACTTACTCTTTTTAAAACTTTTTAAATATAATTCAATAAACTCTTTATTGGTTTTTATTCCCAAATTTAGGAGTATTTCCGATAAATTGTCCACATCTTTTTTATTTTTAAACTTTTTAATTTCAGAGTCAATTTCAATTTTTTCAACTTTAACAGAGTAAAAAATCTTATCATCAAATCTAAAAATATTACTTTTATTAATATAAGAAAATACATCTATTAAAAATTTATTTTCACTTATTTGATCTATTCTTAGAATTTCATTTTTTATTTTATCTATCTCTATTTGACTTTGAAATTTTATATATTCACTATTTTTTGTATATTCATTTAATAATTTTTTTAATATAACGCTAATATTTTGCTTTGTACTGTTATTTTTTTCTGCCCAACGGCTTAATGTAATTTTATTTTTTATTATTTCTTCAAAATTTTCAATTTTATATGTCATGTTTTATGTTTTATTTATAATTACGTGCTCTAAAGCTAATCTGTTTTATTTCTTGATGTGTTTATTTATTTATTTGTTTAACTATGTTTTATTAATTTATCATTTTGATGCTAAAAAATTACAAAATTTTTAAGCTCTTGTAAAATTTCTCATTTTGTATTATAATTATAACATTATTTTACTATAAATGTCAACAAAAGACAATTAATTTTAGATAGGCGTAAATTTTGATTTCAAAAAAACAACAATTTTTTTATAAGAAAGTGCTTATTGAAATTATAAATTCTAATATAGATATAAAATACAGTGGGTATAAGCTTAAATCCATAAAAATGAAAGAAGGTTCTTTAGAAAATAAAATTAAGGTATATCATCTATTTTTTAAATTATTCTCAAAAATTCCAGGAAATAAAAATATTTTAGAATTTTCAAATAAAGAATTTAATTTCTTTTTAGAAGAGATAAGAGCTATATTGGCAGAAAATAAGTATACGTTGAAAAATGATGAAAAATCATTTGAAGAAACACTAAGTGAATGCAAAAAAACGACTGATTTTAGATATTTTTTAAAAAATATCTGATTTTATGAAATATTTTCTTGCTTTACAATTAATTAAAAAGGATACATTTTGAAAATAGGATTTAATACTTCAAATACAAATGTTAAAAATAATATTATTTTTCCTAAAGATTTTACTAATGGAATTGTTTTTGGAAGAACAGGTAGTGGAAAAACTTCGTGTGCTATTTTACCAAATATTGAAGATAGAATAAAATCTGATTATGGGTTATTAATATATGATTTTAAAGGTAATTTACATTTACAAACAAAATATCTTGCACAAAAATATAATAAATTATCAGATGTAATTGAAATTGGAAAACCTTGGGGAAAGAACATTAATCTTTGCGATTATCTCTCTTTAAATCAAATTCCATTGATTGTTAAAAGTCAAAATCTGAAAACTGATTATTGGGATACTGCTTCTAGAAATCTTTTAGAAAATATATATACAGTAGAGCCACTTGCAAATTCAACCAAGCAGCCAAGCCAATATCTTCTAAGCTCAAT
>CAYLKG010000123.1:0-3264 GCA_964384195.1 uncultured Aliarcobacter sp.
ACTTAAGAGAATAAGATTTTAGAAAAAGTTGTCTTGACATTTTGGGGTATTATAATATTTCTATATTTAGTTATAGAAATATAAAAATCTAATATCTTTTTTTCTTCAACTGAAACAATTTCATAGTTATTATTATTTAAAATTAGTAGTTTATTATATTTAGATAAAAAGCTTATAATTATGCAATTTTGTTCATTCAGTCTTAGTTTAAACAGATTACTTATTTCTTTAATACTAGTTTTCTTATATGGACTAGATATATTATATTTTTCCGTAATTTTAAATATAAATTCGTTTAATAACTCCCATGATGACTTCCCTGGAAACATTGCATCATAATGATCATCATATTTTTCTCTATAGCCAAATAAAAATGGAGCTCCAAAATTAGTTAGTTTATTTATAATATCTTTTAATTCATCTTTCTCTTTATTTAAAATATCATTATTAGCATAGATTTCATCAGACCACTCTAATATATATAGCCAATCAGAAGTTAATGTACTTCGAATAAAAGAAAGAATTTTTAAAACCTTGTCATTTACTTCTCCGCAAGGTATTTCTAAAAGTAATCCCTCTATTCTATTTATATATTGTTCCCTAATACCTCTACGATAATGTAATTTATTAGTTTGTTCCAATATTTGATTTAAGTAAATAACTGCTTTTTCTAAACAATTTAATGCTTTGTCAAATTGTTTATTCTTCAAATATATTTTAGTTGCTACTAACTCAAATTCTGTAAATTGTTCTGGATTATAAGAAACTTTAATAAAAAGTTCTCTTGACTTATCTATATATTTTATTGCTTCATTTATATTGTCATTTTTACGATAACATATAGATAAATTCATGTAGAGCGCAAATAACAATTCTATATTTTTAGTTTCTAATAAAGATTTATATAAGTCTATTGCATCTTCAACTTTATTTGTATTCATATAAATTGTTGCAATATTTGAAATAAGTGCATCAGGAGCTTTGATTTGCAAATGGTTATATATAGCTTTAGATTGTTCAGCCATTTTTAAAGAAAACTCTATATCTCCCTCTAAAGAATAAATGCCAGCACTAATAAAATTTATACTTGCTAATGCAAGTAAATCTTTTTTTTCTCTTGCAATATCTTCAGCTTCAGATAATGTTCTATATGCAGATTGGTAAGCTTTATATGTTGAATAAATATCAGCCAAATTTATTAAAGTATCTATTTCATCTTCATATAAATCAAATGCATTGTAAAAAACTTTCATTGTCCCTAAATAACCTATAATATGGTCATGAGGAATATAGTTTTCACCTATAAATTTTTTAATAATTTTTATTTCTTTTAATCCAGATTTTTTATTGTTATTTTTTATATATTTATTAATTTTTTTTCTAAATGATTCAATACTTATCACGTTATATATTTCCTTTTAAATTTATGACTAATGCATAACGTTTAACTTAAGAAATAGTAGTGCCCGCAGGGTCAACTATTTCTTTCTCAGACTTTGTTAATTCTTTTAGTAATGTCTATTTTACAAAACCCTACATGTGTATACGGAGGAATAATTACTTCTTCCATTTTTAAGAATGGTAGTTTACTATATATTTTACTACGGAGTTCAATTGATTTTGTTCCTATTTTATCCCAGATAGTCGATTTCTTTTTTTTACATGAAGCTTCATACTTTTTACAAATTTTTTCATAGAGAACTTTACAATTTTTTGAATCATTATCTGTTAATAAATGGGAACGTAGTATTATATATTTATTCCATGGTCTATGTTTTAAAGACTGCTCATTAATATAAGTTCTTATTTCTTTAAAATCAGATCTTTTCAAATTACTTTCAATTGAAATATATACTTTTCTAAATCCATAATGTTTAGTCATATTTTTCCTTATACTAACGTTTAAAATGAGCCAATAAATTAATTTATTGGCTTCATTGATTTGTTATGTTCTACCACTTTATATTTGAAAACTCATCAGAATATTCAATATTTGTAATATTATTTTCATCTAAATGAAATTCAAATTCCTTATCTTCTATTTCAAAATCATCAAAATCAAAATCATCATTTTCTTTATCAATAATAACATCTAAATAACAAGTTGTCTTTTCTTTTAAATTTAGTTCTGCATTAATGTGTTGCAAAAAGTAATTTACGCCATCTTCTTTATCTCTAATCATCGTGTCCATATCTGGATATGATGCATTTAAAGAAAATTCAATCTGTAAATCAACTTCTAATTGAATTATATTATCATCAGTATCTATATTAATGATATCAATTTTATTTAAAATTACATTATTTATTTTAATATTATCAACTTCTATATCATCGATATGATCATAACTATAGAGAATAAAATATTCTTGATGAGATAAAATTTCATCAATTATTTTATCTTTGATTTTGTCTAATTGA
This sequence comes from uncultured Aliarcobacter sp., assembly GCA_964384195.1. Classification (GTDB taxonomy): domain Bacteria; phylum Campylobacterota; class Campylobacteria; order Campylobacterales; family Arcobacteraceae; genus Aliarcobacter. The sequence goes on from CAYLKG010000123.1 coordinate 2,422, forward strand.
TCATTATAGATTTCTAATAAATCAATTTCTGGGTCTTCAGTAAGTAATAAATCTGTAACATCACTGATTTTATTAAAAAATTTAATATCACTTTCTGTGTCATAAAGAGACATTCCCTTATCGTTTGTAATAACCAACGATATCTTATGATTTTCAAGAGACCATTTATCTATTGTTAAAATAATAATTGCATCTAGAAACTCATGCTTTTTTTGTTCAGTAAAAGGTGCTTTATTATTAAAATATAAATCTATTAATTTTGATTGATTAAAAGTTGATGATACCACATTGATATTATAGTCGGTTATAAAGCTTTCAAAATCCATAATTAGTTTTTCTGATATATCATTAATTAATTTTAATTTCTCTTTGCTTTCGACTTGAAGACTTTGTATTAGTATCTCTAAATTATGTTTGTTAATATTTTCTATAGCACCTTGAATGTTTGTTTTAATCCTTTTGATTACTTCATGTTTTACAACATCTGTAATATATAAATCAATTCTTTTATCTTCACAAGTATCTAAGAATTTCTTCATTCGATGAGAATTATATGAAAATTTTGCGCTTTCAAATACATTTGTGTCTAAAAATATTACTCGTTTCATAAATTACCTTTTATTTTGCAACATAACTATTTAATGAAAATACATTATATACAAGATAGCCTAAAAATAAATAACATAGATAAAAATATTAGAAAGTACAATAGATAAAAACTAATACAAATATGAGTTTATAAAACGAGTTCAAGAACCTGTAGTATTTGGAACTTTTTTTAAACATTCTTATTACTCCCCCAATAAACAGAGTTAATTTTATCAACTAGCATATTTCACACTA
>CAYLKG010000124.1:0-3262 GCA_964384195.1 uncultured Aliarcobacter sp.
ACTCTAAGAGAATAAAACTTTACAAAAAATTGTTCAATTTTCTTGGGGTATTATACCAGAAGGCTCAATTGGTGTATTTTATGGTGATTCTGGATCAGGAAAATCAACTTTGATGATAGAATTTTGTACACATCTTTTGAATGAAATGAGTGATTTATTTATAGTATATATTGATGTAGATATGAATATAAGTAAACTTAAAGAAATTGAAATACATGAATTAATTAAAAACTTTGATAAAAGATTTTTGTACTCTGGGAAAGAAGTTAAAAATGTTATAGAAACAACTCAAAATTTTCTTCAAGATATTGTTGAGCTTCAAAAAAAACATAAAAATAGGAGGTATCTTATAATTGAAGATTCTTTAACCCTTTTATCACATAAAAGAAATGGTTTTATTAATACAGATTTACTTTATAAATATGAAAAACAACTAAGAGAAGCTGGTGCAACAGTTGTTGTAATTCATCACCTTAATAAAAGCGGAGTATTCGCAGATTCACAACAAATTGAGAATTATGCAGATTATACTTACCTCGTAGAGAGAAATGAATTTAATAATTGTATATTGCTTAAGCCAAGAAAGGCGAGTAGATTTGGCATAAAAGAGAAAGCTTATTTGACTGAAAATCGCAAAATTATAGAAGAAATAGATTTTAATATGGCAAATATTAGTTACGCAGAATCTAGTTTTGTGAAAATTATCATTGATGTGTTATATGATTGTGATCAAATGAATCAAAGCGAAATACTTAAATATCTTAAGCAATCTTCATTTTTCACAAAATTTTGTGTTGGTGAGAAAAAAATTATTGCTTGGCTAGAAAAATGGGCAAAAAATGGAAAATGGGAGTTTGAACAAAGAGCTTCAGATAAGAATGCAAAATACTACTCTCTTAGCCAAACTGAAAAACTTGCAAAACTGCCAAACATCGATAAAAAGGAGATTTAAATATGCAAAATAATATAAAGCCAAAATTTTTGAGAGCAAAAGGAATTGCGAGATACTTCGATATAGGTGAAAGTACTGTTTGGTATTACTTAAATAAAGGAATGTTTACAAGTAAAAAAATAAGCCCAAGGGTAACCTTGTTCGATGTTAATGAAGTGGAACAAGCACTATCATTAATAAAGCAATAATACTAGATGAGTTACAATATTAAAGTTTGTAACTCATCAATTTGATACAAAAAATAAATTTGGGTGGTTAACTGGGTGGTTTGAAATAAATATTATTTTAATAATTACTATTTATTGGGATAAATTTAGATTATTCCGACTCCTACCAGGCCATTCTTATTCCCTTTAAACCGCGATTTTACCGAGCTTTTAGGACTTTAAGGTTTGGTGTTTTAAAACTTTTCTACCCTATTTCTACCCAAGATAAAAATTGCTTACTTTTCTACCTTATAATACAGTACAAATTGAAAAGTTGATTTTGGTAAAAATAAACTTGAAAATACCAAAAAATTCTATTTTATTTTCAAAATATAATGTATTAAAATTTTATTTTAACATTAAAAAGCAAAACATTCAAACATTAAATATTTATAGATATTAGTATGTGATCTGATTACAATAATTTATACTTAGAATTTAAAAACTTCTAAGTTAAAATAATAAGTATGAAAGAAGTAGAAAAAATGAAAAATAGTAAAGACACTAAAGAGTTTAGGGATAAAATATTCAATATATTAAATTTTAAATACTTAGCATATTTATAATTAGTCCCTAAATTTATATAAATCATGATTACATTAAAATAAATACTAAAATATTTATTAAAAATTCAATCAAAATTTCTACTAGGAAAAATGTAATTTAGCGTTATTTTGTTGTGCAGTGATCTCTAACTGTGAAACAAGTGAAAATATTATTTGAAATTCTCCAGTACTTTACCCTTTTAGCAGTTTAAGATAGTTATTTTTGATATAATCAAAGATTAAATTAAAATATAGGAGCAATATTATTAGAACACAAAAAGAGTTAGATTTTTTAGAGAGTCATATTCCTACACTTGCTAATAGTGCAACTAGAAAAGCCTATTTAGATACTCTTGCTTCAGGTTTGAGTGTTACAAAAGTTATAAAAAACAAAATATATGAAGTATTTCCAGACGGAACTAAAAAATTTATAAAAGATATAAAACCATCAATCAAAATAAATAAAAAAGTATTTAAAATATGAGCTTTGAAATTCTAGTGGTTACCGTTTTGGCAGCAGTTTATGCTTATACCAAGACACCAATTTATGAGGCTAAAGCTTTGGTTGAAATAGGAGAGTATAAATTAAATAGTACAACTAAAAATTCTATAGATGATGCGATAACATTAGAAAAAAATTATCAACACTATTTGTTGATATGGAAAAAAATTTAAAAGATAAAACTTCTGAGATTTCAAATATTGCAATTGTAAAAGGTTTAAAAAACTTCTTAGAGATAAAAAGTGAAGCTACTTCAAATGAAGAAGCAAAAAATGAAATTCTAAAAGTTTTAACATTTGTACAAGGTGAACATGAAAAAATTCTTGACGATGTAAAAAAACAAAAAGAGATGGAGTTAAGAAATATTGATTTACAGATTTTTGATATAAAATTAAGAACTGTTGCTTTAATAGACAAAAAATTAGAAAATAATATTAAAACTTTAGAAAGTTTACAAGAACAATTAAAATTTGTTGATGAAAATCTAAAAAGAATAGATAGTTTAAACCCATCATTAGCAGCTTTAAAGTTAATGGAGAAAAAAGATATTACAAATTCAATAAATACTCTTACTATTCAAATTTTTGATTTGGAAAGTAAGAAAGATGAATTATTAACTATTTCTCTATATAAACTTGAAGAAAATAAAAAAAATATAGAATCTCTTCTTTTGCCACATAACTATAAAAATACACAAATAATTGGGGAGATTATGACAAATGATTTTCCAGCAAAACCTAAAAAATCTCTTATAGTAGCAGTTGCATTTGTAACTGGATTTATACTTTCAATTTTCTTGGTATTTTTAATAAACTTTATAAGAAAAAATTAAATTAGAAAATTATTAGCATTCATGTGTTATTAGGTAAAAATACCTAATAACACAGATTATATTCCACTATCTTAAAATATTATTTCAAGTTGGAAAAGCTGATTAAAGAAATCTAGTTGTTTTTTATTCGTTTAAGTAATTCCTTTATTTCAGAATCATCTATATTTTACTTATAACCTATATTCCCGTTAACTCATAACGATGATGGAGGTTCTACTCCCATGA
>CAYLKG010000125.1:0-3231 GCA_964384195.1 uncultured Aliarcobacter sp.
TTCCATATTCAACTTTGAATAACTGGGGTACTACAGCACAAAATGGTAAAATAATTCCAGTACCAAGTTGGGTAAGACCTTTTTTAGAATATTATGATAAGTCTATAAAATATGATGCTATAAGAGAAGAACTTATAAAATATATGACGGAAAAATTAGCCATTAAAATATAAATTAATAAAAGGATTTAACGATGTTAGAAGTAATTGCAATCTCAGTTTTAGTTATAGGTATTATATTAGCTATTGGTAAATATGATTATGAAAGAAGTTTGAAAAAATAGAACAAAATTTAAAATTAAAACAATAACTGAAATACATTGTTTAGAGATATTTATCTGATATATCAGATGCTTTAATAAATTCCCCAGCTTTCATTTCTGATAATTAAGATAAGGATTTTATTTTATCTAATTGACATGAAAATCTTGAACGGTCCCCTTTTTATGCACGTATAATCTTATTAGTAGGGTACTTTTAGTACCCTATAAAGATTTTGATTTTAAATTTTTATAACTTTTTTTTCTATTAAAATATTGGGCAAAACAGTTATCTGTTTTATTATAATATTTTTTCGACCACTTAATTTCTTCTGCTTCTCGACGCATCGATTCAATAATACTTACCATGCTAATACATAAAGGTATTTCTAAGGTATCTTCTACTTCATTATCCTCAGTAAAACTAATATGTGAATTTAATTTTGCCAATATATAATTAACTTTATATAAAGAATCACATTTTTCAATTATTTTTTCTAAATTTTCATTTTTATTTTCGATTTTTTTTAAAAAAAATAATAAGTTTCCCATTATTATGTCTTTTGCGTAATCTTCTTTTTTTGAAACATTAATGTATATCAACTTATTTAGTATACTATATACATGAGAACGAATCAAGAAGATTTTAAATAATTCAATTTCTTTTTGATCCCCTGATTTAATTATTATTGGATTTTCATCAATTATTATGAAAAAATTATTTTTCTGTATCAAATAGATAATCTCAAAAAAAATTTCCGTAAATTTTGCGTCTCTAAATCGAAAATTATTTATTACAATATTTTTAAATAGATCTGCAAAATATGGTGATAAAATATTTTGATAATTGACCCAATTTATATCTTCTGCTTCTGTATTACTTATATAATTGTTTGTTTGAATTTTAAGATTTTCAAGTTCTTCTATTTTTAGGTCAATTAAAAATAATATATCATTTTGATCTTGCGTTTCATTGTCTTGTTTTTCTGAAAATAAATTTTTAATGTAATTTAGAATTTTTTTCATTTTATTTCTCCTTTTTCGATTTTATTGTATATTTTACAAATAGTGCTATACGATATTTTAAATTTATGATATTTAAGTAAATAATCAGAAATATCTTTATAGCTTGTGTTTGCTTGTTTCAGTTGTTTAACAAGAGGGTAATATTGAAGAAGTTTTTCTTTCTTTCTGGCTTTAGGCTGTTTATTTTTTTTAAATTTTATTATTTTGATTGTTTCCTCAGTTGTATTTTTTTGAAAATTGTCTAAAGATAATAAAAATGCACAATAACTTAATATTGAGTTTTCTGTATCTTTATTTTTGTGAATATTTTTTAAAGTATGAAAAATAATTTTATGATTATCAAAAATTTCTAACTTTGTATTCAGATCTAATTTTGCAAAGAGTCTCAATTTTTGATTTTGAGATTCTTTGCTTAGTTTAGTAATAATTTCACATATTTTTTCATTCATGTAATTTCCTCATATTTAAACAGATTTAATCGTATTTGTCAGATATTCTGCAACTTCAATAATAGGAAATATATATGATGCTTTTTCTCCTTCTCCACTTCTAATATAATTAGGTATATTACAAGCCTCTTTAATTCTTCTATCTACAGTTTGCTCAGATTTTATAATTATGTCTGCAAATTGAGATTTCGTCATACTATAGCCATAATCTTTTTTTAACAAAACTATATATTTATCAAATTTAGTTTTTGCTAGAGAAAGTTCTGCTGCAAGTTTCAGATCACCAAGTTCTAATTTTTGTTCATCTAAAATAATTGAATTCATTTTTTCCTCATTTTTGTTTAATATTGTTGTACTTAGGCGCTTAAGTATTAGAATTGTAGGGAAAAGTATGATTTTTTGACTAAGGTGAATTTCTTTTTATATTTTTAGGAATATAAAAAAATTATATTCCTATTATATTCATTAAATAGGGTTAATAAGCTCTTTATATTTTAGATTATCAATATAGTTTATTGCAATTTTACTGTAATTGGTTATTGTACTATAGTCCATGTTTGGAATAAATTTGTCTTTATATTTATCATTGTAATAGTTTAAAATGGATCTTTGAATAATATTTTTTTTCATTTTAATTTTTAATGCATCATAAATAAACATCATATCAGCAAATTTCTCTTGCATTGTTTTGTTCTTATCTCTAGTTATTAAATCTACTGAAATATTTATATTTTCACCTAATATTTCTGAAGGAGTTTTAATTATTTTATGATCTTTTAAAAATTCATTTCTTACATGTTTGATATATTTAATTAATTCTTCTTCATGTAAAGATAAATTGATAGAATATAAATTTACAAGTTTTGATATTCTTGCTGGTGGAATCATTCTAGGTCTTGAAAATGATGGAAAAATATTGTGTTCAATATTAGCGATATTTTCAATGTATTCAGAAATATTTTTTATGCTATGACCTTCTTTTATATTACCATTTTCTAAATCATTATAATTTTTTTTACTTATATCATCTGTTTTACTACTTATATAAATAAAATCTTTATATTCTTCGTTTATATATAGAGTATTATTTGAATAATAAGAATTCCCCTTTGATTTACTAGCATAAATAAATTCTGAATTGGGTTCATAAAATTCTGAGAAATTATAATATTTTAACCAATTGTCGATACCTAAAGAATAGTAATAATAATTGTTTATAATTTTCTCTTGAATAATATTTAAAAAGCTGTAATCATTTAGATTCTCAAGATTTAATGATGTTATTTGTATAGTTTCAATCAGATTTCTTGCATCATCATTTCTAATCATCATTTCAAAAGCTATATTATTTGATAACTCAAAGTCTTTAAAATTTTCTATATCAAGATATTGCTTTTCATATCTTTCTATTGTTTTCTTCAATTTTATATTTCCTTTAATTATTTGAGCCACTTGCAAATTCAACCAAGCAGCCAAGCCAATATCTTCTAAGCTCAA
>CAYLKG010000126.1:0-3184 GCA_964384195.1 uncultured Aliarcobacter sp.
GATTTAAAAGATATTTTAGAAGATGTTGCTGATAACTTATTTAATGAAGATCCATTTTATCAACAAGGTGGAGATATGGTAAGAACAGGTGGAATTTCTTATAAAATTGATCCAAAAGCAAAAATGGGAAGTAGAATCTCTGATATTGTTTTAAGCAAAACTGGAGAAAAACTGGATGCTTCAAAATCATATAAAGTTTCTGGTTGGTCAACTGTTGGTTCAAAATCTGAGGGTGAACCTGTTTGGGAAACTGTTGAAATATATTTGAAAAATATTAAAAATATTAAAAATATTAAAATTGATACTCCTGATATTGTTGGGGTTAAGGGAAATCCTGGAATTATTTAATAAAAGGCACAAATTTGTGCCTTTTTCTATCTAAAAGATATTAGAATATATTTTTTAAATGGAAAAAGGAGATTTTATGAAATTGATATTTATATTTTTAATTTTTATTTCAAATCTATTTGCAAATTACGAAAATGGTAAAAGAGTTTTTGAACAAAAATGTGCCTCTTGTCATAAAGAATATATACCTTTAAATTTAATCAAAGAAAATTATTTTGAAAAAGACAATACTTTATTAAATTTGAAAACTCCGACGGCAAATATGATAGTTTGGGCAATGATGGATGGTCCAAAAAAAATAGGTGACCCAAATGAACCTGATATTCAAGTTTTAGAAATAGAAAGATTTTTAAAAGATTATTTAGAAAATCCAGATAGATTTAATGCAATTTGTGATGATGTAGTTATGAATTATTATGATAATAAACCTAGCATGAAAGGTGAATTAACAAATGAAGATTATGTAAATTTGAGTTACTATTTTTTAGATTATAAAGCAAATTTGAAAGAGGATACGATTTTAAAAGAGCCTTTATTGAAGAAAGAAGAAGAAAAAAATATTCTAGATAAAGCAAAAAATGAGTCTAAAAAAATAATAGTTTATGCTACATCTAAAACTTGTTTTTTCTGTAAAAAAATGGATAAAGAAGTTTTATCTTTGGCTGAAATTAAAAGCTTTACTGATAGTAATTATATATTTGTTGAAGTTGATATGGAAAACTCTTCTTTACCATTTAATTTGCAAAAAGAGTACAAAAAAATTACTCCAAGTTTTTTTATTGTAAATCAAGATGGGATTTTAAATAACCAATACCCTGGTTCTTGGTCAAAAAAAGATTATTTAGATATTTTAAAGAAGAATGTTAAATGAAAAATTTAGGAAATGTTTTAGAAGTTTTTAGTGCCACAAAAGATAGTAGTGGACTTCCTAGACCAAAAGTTGAAAGTCTTAATCTAATAGAAGAATATGGAATAGAGTTTGATAAATTTGCAGGTAAGAAGTTGGATCAAACAGTTATGATTGTAGGTTTAGAATCTTATAAGATAGCAAAAAATAGTGGTATAGATCTAGTTTTTGGAAGTCTTGGAGAAAATATCTTGTTAGATTTTGACCCTCATAGTTTTGAAGTGGGAACTGTTTTTAAAATAGGAGATACACAAATTCAAACAACACAAATTTGTACAGTTTGTAATCACTTAAATGTTTTTGCTTCTGAATTACCTGCTCTTTTAAAAGGACATAGGGGTGTTTATTGTAAGATTTTAAAATCTGGATTAATACAAAAGGATATGAAAGTGGAGATTTATAATGTTTAAAAAACTGTTTTTAATTTTATGTTTAGTTGGTTTTGCTTATTCACAAACAAATTTTAGTGAACCAAAGCCTAGTTTCGATAATCCTAGAAAAGTTGTTTATTCACTTTATGTTGGCGATGTTGAGACAGTTAGTCACACTATAGGTTCTATGTACAATATTTTAAAAGAGTATCCGTCTGAGAGTTTAAAAATAGTGGTTGTTGCCTATGGTAAAGGACTTAGAGCTTTGAAAAAAGACTATGATAAAACAACTTTGGAAAGAATCAAATCACTTATGGAGTATGAAGTAGAGTTTATAGCATGTAAAAATACTATGGAAACTATGAAATGGAAAGAGAGTGATTTTATTGATAATATTTCATATACTCAAGCTGGAATTGTTGAAGTAATTGAAAGACAAGTAGATGGGTATATAGGTATTACAGCTTACTAAATTATTTAAATAAAGGAGAGAATATGTTTAAAAAATCATTAGTTTTGGCTTCAATCTTATTTGCAAATATTGCTTTTGCAAATATTTCAAAAGATGACTGTAAAAGTAAAGGTGACGATTATGTTTTTGCAAAAGGCGAATGTATAAACTTTAAAGCTTTTGAAGGTGAAAAAGAAGGTCTTACTATAATTGTCCATGGAACATGGGATGAAGGAACAGATGTAATTGCTAGATATTCTCCTTTTGCTGAAGATGTATCTATGAGCAGTGAAATTACAACTTTAGCTGTTGCTCTTCCAGGTTACTCAAAAAGTTCATCAAATAAATTAAAATATATTGGTTCAAAAACTGATAAAAATTTAGCTGCTACAAAAGAGTATGTTGATTTTTTTGTTGAATTAGTTGAAGCTTTAAAAGAAAAATATGAATCTAAAAAAACAACTATTATTGCTCACAGTGCTGGATGTATGCTTAGTTCTACAGCTGTTGGAACTAAACCAAATTTAGTTGATAATTTAGTTTGTGCTGGAGGAGTTTATGATATTCATAAGAAAACTTCTGATAAAGGTCTTATTTCAGCGGTTGATGTAATAAATAATATTTCAAAAGAGACAAAAATAGCTATAGTTTATGGAACACAAGATGATGTTTCAACTCCTGCTATGAATAAAGAGTTTTATGAGCTTGCAAAGAAAAAAGGTTTAAATGTTCAACTTGTTGAAGCAAAAAATGCTCCACATATGGAACTTGAGATGACAAAAGAATCTAAAGAGGTTATTGAAAAATTACTTGAGGATTAAAAAGTAAAGAGTTATCTTTGCTTTTTCATGATTGAATATAGAGTAATTTGAATAAATAATTATAATATTATCACATTTGGTGAATTTTACTATTGGAAATCCATTATATCAGGATTTTAAGTTATAGTGGTGCGAATGGTGAGAATCGAACTCACACTCCGAAACCGGAACGGGATTTTAAGTCCCGCGCGTCTACCTATTCCGCCACACTCGCACAGTGTGTAAATCAAGTGGTGGTTCGAGACAGAATCGAACTGTCGACACAAGGATTTTCAATCCTTTGCTC
>CAYLKG010000127.1:0-3107 GCA_964384195.1 uncultured Aliarcobacter sp.
AACGAAAGGCTTTGTGTTTATAGTCTACAAGGCTAGTTCCTAGCCCAAACGACTCCAATCCTTTTTTAAATTAGTAATTAATTTAAAATTATTGTTTTAATTATACAAAATATATTTATATAATCCAAGAAATATTGCAATATGTAATATTTTTTATGTAATGCATGTAAAATTTATATAATTTTAGAAAATAAGTTTACCAAAAAGGGGCTTCAAGTAGAAAAGTAAGACAACAACAAGAAACACCTAAATAGTTTGCTTACATCACCGACCTAAAGGACGGTGTTTTTCGCAAATGTTTGATAAATTTTTGCTAATTCTTTTAAATACTTATCTTTTCTAAAAATTTCTAATAACTCTGTGTTTATTAACTCTTCCTCTTTTTTCATTTCAAAAACCCTACTTTTAAACCATTTTCGTCTTTTTTAAATGATGTCTCTTCTTTTATATATTCTAATACTTCATCATAATTAAACTCTTTTTGATTAAGAATTTTATTTATAAGGTATTTTCTTGTTACATTTTCAATTTGTCCACCACTTAAATCATATTTTGATAATTTTTCATAAATACTGTTTTCAAGTTTTGGTAATTTTGATTTCCAAATATGTTCTCTTGTTTTAGCTGTTGGTCTATCAAATTTGATTTTATTTAAAAATCTTCTTGAAAAAGCATCATCCATATTATCAATCAAGTTTGTTGTTGCAATAAATATACCATTAAAGTTCTCTAGTTCTTCTAGTAAAATATTTTGCATAGTATTATTCATTTGACCAACAGCATCATTAACATCTAATCTTTTTGATATTAGTGCATCTGCTTCATTAAATAGCAAAATTGGTTTTGTTTTTAATATCTCACAAGCTCTATAATACTCTTCAAATATTGCTTTAGTATTTTTTTCACTCTCTCCTACCCATTTTGATTGAATTGAACTTATATCAACTTGCAAGACATCTCTTTTTGTAAGTTTTGCTATTTCATAAACAGATGCTGTTTTACCTGTTCCTGGGAATCCATAAAATATTGAAACAATACCTGATGGCAAATTTACTTTTTTTAGATCTTTTACAATTTTATTAAAATTCTTTGAGCTACAAACACTTTTTAATTGATTAATATCACGAGCTACTCTTTCATCTAAAAATATCTCTTTTTTTAGAGAATCATATTTAATATGTTTAGTAAATTGTGATTTAAACTCTCTTTTTTTACTTTTATCTTTTGTTTGAAGAAGTAAAGCAATTGCTTTTGGAGTTAATTCAACATCAGCTGATGAATCAAAAAAATTAGTTTTTTCTTCTAGTTTTACTAACTTATCTTTAAAAATATCTAGTTCTTGTTTTAGTAAAGCTTCTAGGTATTTAGCTCTATTTGATAAATCATCAAAAAAAATTTCACAAAGTCTATTAACTCTTTCACCACTATTACCATCTATATATTCAAAAATAAGATGCATTAGTATTAGTTTCTCTCTTATTGAGTATTTTGCAATAGCTTTTGCAAACTCTTCTTTTACATCAAGTTTTTCAAAAACTCTATTAGCTTCAGTTATTAATCTATATTCAGTTAATTTTTTATCATCTTTTTTTTCAATTAAATTAGCAATAACATTTACAACACTATAAATATCACTAAAATTTACATCATTTAAATAGTCATATCCTAAAATCAATTTATTAAAAATCATATCATCAACATTAAATTGAGGACTTATTCTTGAATTTCTTCCTCTTCTTCTTTCAGCTGATGCAATTAGACCTTTTTTTTCAAGTTTATATGCAACATTTAAATATTTTAAATAATCATCATTTACTAATTTGAAATCTTTTTTTATATCAGAAAAATCAGTTGAGTAAGAGTCTTGAATTTGATAAGACATAATGATTGATAATATCATTGCTTCATCAATTGATAGATTTAGTTCTTTTTGAATTTGTTTAATTGTACTGTTTTTTCTACTATTTGAAAAAAAACTTTCATCATCTTTTAGAATTGATAATTTTGAATATAAACTTTGCATTTATAACTCCTAATATTTTTATATTGGAAGTATAAGAAATAAAAGGGACAGTTTTTTGTCTTTATTAGCTTATGTTTTTATAAAAGATGTAAATATTATAACAGTTAAATAGTTACTAGGACATGCAAGTATTCAAATAATGATGATATATACAAATCCAAATCAAAAAGAAGTTCAAAAAGCTTATTTGAATGCTATAAAATAGGGTTTTATGAACTTTTTAATGTTTTTACTACTTAAATTCACTAATAATTTAGATAAAATGAAATAATAAATCAAATAGGAGAAAACAAATGAATAAAAATGAATTTATTGATGCAGTTGCTGCAAAATCTGGATTAACAAAAAAAGATTCTAAAACTGCATTAGATGCTGTGTTTGATACTATAACAGAAGCATTAGCAAACAAAGATTCAGTTGCTTTTATAGGATTTGGAACATTCTCAACTGCTTCAAGAGAAGCTAGAACTACAAAAGTTCCGGGAACTGATAGAACTGTTAATGTACCGGCTACAACTGTTGCAAAATTTAAAGTTGGAAAAGCGCTTAAAGAGGCTATTGCTAACGCAAAGTAAAAATATGTAGATTAGGAATCTACATATTTCATTTTAATATCTTACTAATATAATCTATAACATACTCATGTCTCAAGCCTTGAGTATGCTTAGCAAAATCAACATTTGATGGAATATTTTCTTTTATACTAGTAGTTTTTGGATCGAAATAAAAATGCTTTTTAGAATTTATTTTATTAAATCTATCTTTCATAGTAGATGTTTATATCGATTTAACGAGACCGTTAAATATTGATAATACTTCATTACTTAATTAAAGACAAATATTCTTTAACTTTTTTTAGTACTTTTTTATCCTTAACTGGAGCATAACCTTCGATTTGATTTGAAACAGTTGCAGATTTTAATGCTTTTTCTTTAGAAAATTGAGTTTTACTCATAACTAAACTCCTGATATTGGTAATTGTAACAAAATCTACAAAAATAAACGATTATATTTGTAGACTTAATATATTTTATCAAACATTTGCGAAAAACACCGTCCTTTAGGTCGGTGATGTAAGCAAACT
>CAYLKG010000128.1:0-3017 GCA_964384195.1 uncultured Aliarcobacter sp.
GAGAAATAAAGATTTAGAACAAATCATTCATATGCTCAGAGTTTACACTAAAAAAGAGACCGTTAAATATTCCGTGTCAAAGTAATTCTGATAGGAGAAATCCTATCACACCTATTTAGCTATTGCAACAGCTACAGCATTCTTCTTTAGTATCTTTACCAGAGTATAACTTGATTAAATTTTTAATATCTTTTGAGCAACACTCACCAGATGGATTTAGTTCTTTACAACTGCTTCCAGTACAAGCTTTTGTAGATTCTTTAATTTTAGAAAGAGTGTCATTTCCATTTTTTATAGCATCTACTATAGTTTTTTTATCAACTTCTATACAATAACACACTAACTCTGAATCGTTTGCTTCTGACCAATTTATCATTTAAAAATTCCTTTGCATATTTTTATCATACTATCACTTAAATTTTAAGCTCACTATCTAATCTACCCTCAAAAAATATTGCCAATTGTGAAAGTGTTAAGTTCCAGTTCCACATTGGCATATTCCATTTCTTTGTAGCATTTTGAATACCCATATAAAGTAATTTTAGAAGTGAATTTTCATTGGGAAATGCACCTTTTGTTTTGGTAAGTTTTCTAAATTGTCTATGTACTGATTCAATTATATTTGTTGTATAAATCACTTTTCTTATCTCTGGAGGATATTTAAAATAAACAGATAAATTTTCCCATTTATTATTCCAAGATTGAAGCACAATAGGATATAGTTTTCCCCATTTTTCATCTAAAGCTAAAAGAGCATCTTCTGCAGCTTCTTTTGATACAGCTTGATAAACTGGCTTCAAATCATTCATAAACTCTTTATGGTTCTTAGATGCCACATAACGGATAGAATTCCTGATTTGATGAATAATACATAATTGAACTTCAGTTTTAGGGAAAATAGTTTTAATAGCTTCAGGAAAGCCTTTTAAACCATCAACTGATGCTATTAAAATATCATTTAATCCTCTATTGTTTAAATCAGTTAAAACACTAAGCCAGAAGTTTGCCCCTTCAGTTTCTGATAAATATAAACCAAGTATATCTTTCTTTCCATCCATATTTACACCTAAAACTGTGTAAACAGCCTTAGAAACATATTTACCACCATCTTTAATTTTATAATGTATTGCATCAAGCCATACAAATGGATATATCGAATCAAGAGGTCTTATTTGCCATTGCTTTACTTTATCAATTATTTTATCTATGATAGCACTAATTGTTGCAGTTGAGATAGATACTTGATATATCTCTTCAATATGAGATGATATATCACTATAACTCATCCCTAAGCCATACATTGAAAGAATCTTATCTTCTATTTCGTTTGAGATTGTAGTTTGATGTTTTTTTACTATTTGAGGTTCGAATGTTCCATTTCTATCTCTTGGTGTTTCTAATTCAAAACTACCATTAGATAAATCTTTGATAGTTTTTTTATTTACACCATTCTTTCTATTTCTTGTTCCAGAAAGAACATCATTAGCAATATGTGATTCTACTTCTGCTTCTAAAGCAGCTTCTGTTAATTGTTTTATAAGTGGAGCTAAAAGTCCATCTTTACCAGTAAGATTTTTACCACTTTTAAATTGTTCTAAAACTTCATTGAAGTCAAAACCTATTTGTTGTTCCATTGTCAATCCTTGATATTATTTTATCTGATTGACACGAAATTTCTAACACTCCCCTAAAAAACAATTAGGTTTTATGTGCGAAAGTTGAGTTATATAAATTTTAATGCATTACATAAAAATATTACATATTGCAATATTTCTAGGATTGTATAAATATATTTTGTATAATTAAAACAATAATTTTAAATTAATTACTAATTTAAAAAAGGATTGGAGTCGTTTGGGCTAGGAACTAGCCTTGTGGACTATAAACACAAAGCCTTTCGTTCAACTTCAAAAGAAGTTGCCAGTTAGGAAGCCCCTGTTTTTATGCAGGGGTGAGTTCACACTCGTTAATTAGTTGTTCATTTGTTCTCTCAATATTATTTAATTCAAGGAATCTACGCCAATCTATAGAATTTACAGTATTATTATGTGAAAACTCTGCAACTAATTATTTTAACTTTCTATTTTATCTCTTCAGTTAACTTTAAAAGCATATTTAAATCTTCAATTTCTTGTTTAGAATATTGTATTGCCATTTTGAAATCACTATTATTATTTGCTTGAACTAATTCAAAGTATTCTTCTTCAGTTAAATCTTCTTTATTTATATAATAATCTATCATATCTCTAAAAAATCCAAAGTTTTTATTTTCTTCACTATTTTTAATTTCAGTCAATGTTATTACCATTTCTTCTTTTGGTATCTTTTTAAAATATAGTTCTTCAAATTTAGCTGAGTTATAATTCGAATGAAATGCTATATAATAATTAGTTGCCCCTAAAATTACTATAATTGTTAATAGTGAGGCACTAATTATGAAATACTTATTCTTTTTTGTTTTTATCCAAAGTATCAGAAAAGTATAAAGAAATACAGAAATTGTTAATAGTATTGACAAGCCTTCACTTAATAAAAAATCTATCATATTTAAAACCTTTTATATATCTTTTAAATTAAAAATAATATTTTTATAGTTATCATCCCACTCATTAAGTGGAGTTGAGTAATCTACTGAATTTAAAAATGTCTTTTCATTTTTTACATAAACTAATGCTTTTACAATCTCTTTATTATCAAGTTCTACATCAATAAACTCTTTTAGATATAAATTTGGATAACCCTCAAGATCATCTAAATCATCTAATAACTCTTCAGAGTTAGTTTTAAAAACTTCACCTTTAATTTGTTGAACTTTTTGGCTTTTTATTAAAAATGGAAATTTTTTATTTGTACAAGGATACATTTGATATTTTTCACAAGTAATAGCATTTGATACAAACACTGCATCTTCTATTAAAAAATAGTGATTTGGAAACCCTCTTTTTAATGTTCCATAGGTAAATAGTCGCTCCTGAAGAACACTACAAATACCTTAATTAAGGCATTTGTCACTACTT
>CAYLKG010000129.1:0-2816 GCA_964384195.1 uncultured Aliarcobacter sp.
CATATTTTATAGATGATTCACTAAGAACAAATAAAAAGTTTTTATTAGATTTAATCAAAGTAAATTATAAAACACTTTTACTTTTAAATTTAGACTACATTTTAGGACTTAAAGATGAAAACAATTAGACTATCAAGATTGCTATTTGAAAGGTATACAACTGAATCAGAAAATCTAACAAATATTTTAAATAAACATAATATTCCTTATGAAATTTTAGAAAATACAAAAGATATTTGGATGAGAGATTTTATGCCATTTTGTTTAGATGATGGAACTTTAGTATCTTATATTTATGAGCCTGATTATCTACAAGGTGTAAAGTATAAAAATATTAAAACTAAAATCAATTATGAAATTAATCATATTGATTTAGTTATTGATGGTGGAAATTTTGTAAGATATAAAAATAAAGCTATTATGACTGATAAAGTTTTTAAAGAAAATCCATCAAAAACAAAAGATGAAATTATAGAAATGATCAAATCAAAGTGTAAATTAGATGATTTGATCATCATTCCGAAACAGCCCTATGATATATATGGTCATAGTGATAGCATGGTTCGATGGATAAATGAGAATAGTGTTTTAATAAATGATTTTTCTGTTGAATCAAAAACTTTTAATGATAAATTATTAAAAGCTTTCCAAAAATATAATCTAAATATTCATTCCATGAAATATAGCCTTGATTTTTTCACAAAAGATAGAGATTGGGGAGCTTATTTGAATTTTATCAAATTAGAAAATATTTTAATAGTGCCTATTTATGGGCTAAAAGAAGATATTCTAGCTTTAAAACAACTACAAAATGTTTATAAAAATTGTATTATTGAACCTATAAATTTTAGTGCTATTATAAAAGAAGGTGGTGCTTTACATTGTGTTTCTAGTGAGAAAATTGAGATTTTAGAAAGGAGATAAAAGAGAATTTTAGTTCTCTTTTATACTAGTTTTATTGCAACACTTAACTTCATCCTGCCAAGGAAAAATCACTTTAGAATTTGAACCTATTTGCTGTAATCTATCATTCCAAGCAATATTAATCCCACAAGCAATATTTTTAAATTCATCTTTTGAAAATTCATCGGTTTTTGCATTGTTACACCAATAGCATGATGCTTCACAATTTAAATCAGAATATCCTTTAACTGGTTCTATTTGGTCTATTTCAAGAGTGTAACCTCTAGGTCTTTTTGTATATAATTTGCAACCACTACTAATTTCATTAATTTGTTCAACACTAATACCACAATAATAACAATTGTCTTCTATCAACATTTTTGCAAACTTACAAAAACTTAAATAAAATTTGTAAGGTGTTGTTATGTCATTTATTTTTGATATATCTTTTACACTATCAATTGATTTCCATTTTTCAGCAACTGTCATACTTGAATCATACTCTTCATAAAATGGTGCATGAAATATTTTACTTAATTGACAATCACTTAATCCATTATATTTTCGATTATTATAATCTCTTACAATTAAATCTTTGTATCTCTTAATTAATTCAGCTTTTAATCTTTGAACAGCATAATCACACCAATTTGGAGCATAATTTGTTTTAATCCAATTCGATTTAAAACTAAATGGTAAACTTGCTTGCAATTGATAATATGTTTGATTTTTATCTATAAATTCCAAAACCTCATATTTTAATTTATAATTGATTATTAAATTTAATGTAGAAGGTAATTCTATATTTTGATTTTCTAGATCAATTGAAAAGTTTTTGCAATCAAATTGTTTTTCACAATATACTGGACCAATTATATTTACATTACGATAATCTGATTCTTTAATTTTATAACTTGCCATATATTAAATCCTTCTTTTCTAATTACAAACATTTTACCTTTATATTCTTAAAAATTTACAAAACTTAATTTGATTCCACTAAGGCAAAATTACTTTGGAATTTGAACCTATTTGCTGTAATCTATTATTCCAAGCTTGATTAATCCCACAAGCAATATTTTTAAATTCAATTTCTGTAAAAGTATCTGTTTTTGCATTATTACACCAAGAGCAAGCCCATACAATGTTCCCTTTTACATATCCACCGTTTGGATTTAATTGGTCAACTTCCAGAGTCATTCTAGTTTGTCTTTTTGTTAATCCATCAATGTGAAACCAAGGTAAAGAATTATTTTTTTTAGCTGCATCATTTAAAATATCAATAGTTGTTTTATCTATTCCACAATAGTAACATTTCTTTGGATTTTGATTAAATAAATCTTGAATAGCTTTTTTATCAACATTATCATTTCTATCGCAAATACGATTATAAACTTTATTTGTAATTGTAATTTGTTCAATTACATCTTGTTGAATAATTAAATGTTTCCAATCACCATCTTCTCCAAGAATAGGCTTTTTTGTTTTAAATACAGGTTTTTTTGTATTACTAAAATGCTCACAACTAATTCGCTTATAATACAAATCGTCATTATCAATAATTATTATATATATAAAATTTACTTCTTGACAATTTAAATTTCCTTTATAAAAATTATAATTCCCATTTTTATCAAATAAACTTTGAGCTTTAAATCTTGCAATTTGTTTATCATTATTTTTAAAACCATACCAGTCAGTAATATTAGATGGTGATATCTGTTCTATAAAACCTTCTTGTTGTGCAATTATCTCACATATTACTTTTCCATTTGCCATATTTTCCCCTTTTTTTATGTAATTTAAAAACTATATCCTATTAGTATTAAAATTTTCTTAATAATCTTCTTCACATTTTTTCCCAAGCTTTTGTGTTCTCTTCATGAAGTTTAACAGCTTCTTTATAATCCATA
>CAYLKG010000130.1:0-2807 GCA_964384195.1 uncultured Aliarcobacter sp.
AAACACAAAGCCTTTCATTCAACTTCAAAAGAAGTTGCTAGTTAGGAAGCCTCTGCCTTTAGGCAGAGGTGGGTTCACGCAATCCATAATCTATTTTTATATTGTCCCTTTAAAAACTCTTTTTCAAATTTGTCTATTATTTTATTTAAAGAATCTCTTTCTAATCCTTGAGCTTCTAAAGCAGATGTACTTTGAACTAAAGAAGCCATAAATAAAGCTTTCTCTTTTGCTCTTTGTTTTTGTAATTGAGTTAATGGAACTACTTCATTTCCAGCAAAATCAAGACCAAGTAAATTTGTAATTCTTTCTATTGTACTAAGCTTTACATCTTCACCTGCAAAAAATCTATTTACAGTTCTAACGCCTAAATTACTAAGTTTTGCAAGATTTTCTATATTAATATTAATTTGTTTTTTTCTATTTTCAATTTTTTTTATTAATTCTAATCTAGTCATATTAAATCCTTCGTTGTATTATGCCATAAGTGGCATAATATTTTATTAAATTAATGTAATATATTTGTAATAAATATTTATAAGAGTTTATTCTTTTGTCCTATAAAGTTAATGGATTATAGTTCACTATTATCACATATTAACCATTATCCTATAACTTCAAGTATAATGTCAAAATATTGACAATTTGTCAATAAATAGATAAAATTTCACTTATGAGAATTATTTTCAAAAAAACAATAAAAGATTTATACGAACAAAATTTATACCAAGATAGTAAAGAATCTTTAGAATCATGGTATAAAGAGGTTATAAAAGCTGATTGGAAAAATCCTAATGATATCAAAGAACAATATAGAAGTGCTAGCATTGTAGGAAATAATCGTGTTGTATTTAATATACATGGAAATAAGTATAGGTTAATTGTGCAAATAAATTATTTTGCACAAGTTGTATATATAAGATTTATTGGAACACATAAGCAATATGACAAAATAGATGCAACCGAAATTTAGGAGATTAAAGATGATAATTAAACCAATAAGAACAGAAGAGGATTATGAGGTTACTTTAAAAAGAATTGATGAATTAATGGATTCTATTCCAAATACACCTGAATTCGATGAATTAGATGTTTTAGTTACTTTAGTAGAAAGTTATGAAGAAAAACACTATTTTATTGAGGCACCAGATCCAATATCAGCAATAAAATTTAGAATGGAACAAGAAAATTTAAAACAAAAAGATTTAATACCTATTATTGGTGATAGTGCTATTGTTTCAAAAGTTTTAAAAGGACAAAGAAAACTAACTGTTGAAATGATAAGAAATCTTCATGAACAATTAAAAATTCCATTTGAAAGCTTATTTGGAAAAATGGTAATTAATGGAAAATAAAAATGAATAAATTACTAAAAAATTATATGTTAATTCTATTGCTAATTTAATCTTCATTGAGATCTTTGGGTGTAATTTTAAATGGTACATTTTATAAAGATTTCGTATCAATATTAAATTTCTTAGCCATATCTTCTATTGATAAATAATCTGATTTAGGAGTTTTAACTCTATCTTGAACAATATTATAAATCTCTTTATGCTCAATATTATTCATAAGTTCTTCTATCTGTTTTAATCTTTCATATTCATCTGTTGAAATAACAACAGCTTCAAGTTTATTGTTTTTTAAAACACCAACTTTTTCAACAGTGTGTTCTTTTATGTCCCCTAATATTTTACTAATTGATTTTGTAAAATCTGTAATTGATAATAATTCATTTTGAGTATAACTTACCATTTTATTAACTCCTTTATTTCATAATAAATATTATAGCGAATTTAATAGTAAATTTAATCATTTATTTAAACTTTAGGTATTGAGACTAAATTTAGAATGTTCATTCCAATATTTTCACCCATAATTGATATATATTATAAATATAAAACTTCAATACAATTTTATATCTAATTAGATATACTTTTAAATATCTAATAAAAAAGGAATTAAAATGGTAGCTGTTAAAAATACAAAACTATTAGTTTCTATGCCTCAAAATTTAGCAGATGATGTTACAGAGTTTGCAAAAGAGCTAAATCAAAATAAAAGTGCATTAGTATCACAAGCATTAGAGTTTTATTTTGACCATCTTGATTTACAAATTGCTAAAAAAAGAAGTTTAGAAAAAAATGAGACTATTAGTTTACAAGATATGAGAAAATTATCTAATGAATCAATATAGTTTAGAGTTTGATAAAAAAGCTTCTAAAGATATATTATCATTAGATAAATCTACAAGAAATTTTATTTTAGATGAACTTGAAAATTTTATAAATAATTTTGATGAAGCTTATGAAAAAGAGCTTATTAAACTTACAAAGATAAAAGTATTGCAAGGTGAATTTAAAGGTCTATATAGATTAAAACTAAGAACCTATAGAGTTGTTTATGAAAAAATTAATAATAAACTTGTTATCTTGGTTTTGAGAGTTTCTCATAGAAAAGATGTTTACAGATAAAAAGCCAAATAATATGGGCTTTAGTAAAGCTTTTATACATAAGAAATTGATGATTTTTTATGTGCGAAAGTTGAGTTAATTAGATTATTCAAAAGTGAAAATCATTTTATTGACTATTTAAAAATTACAGAAGGGTATCTAACGGAAAAGGGAAGTGAACCCACCCCTGCCTAAAGACAGGGGCTTCCTAACTAGCAACTTCTTTTGAAGTTGAATGAAAGGCTTTGTGTTTATGGTCTACAAGGCTAGTTCCTAGCCCAAACGACTCTAAGGCTCTTTTTAAAATTGTTTTACTTGCTTGTATATCTGGATTTATTTCAAAGTTACAAGCTGTAC
>CAYLKG010000131.1:0-2755 GCA_964384195.1 uncultured Aliarcobacter sp.
AAATTGTAATTCTTTTTAAAAGAAAAGAATTTACAAAAGAGGTAATTGATTTTATAAACCTATATTTAAAAAAGTGTGTAAAGATTTTGAAGGTGAACTAATTGAATATGATGGAGAGAGTGACCATGTGCATCTATTAATTATCCGCCAAAAATATCAATCTTAAAACTTGTAAACTCACTAAAAGGTGTTTCAAGTAGAAGAGTAAAACAACAAAAATTTCAAAGTGTTGATTCTAAGATATGGGGAGATTCACTTTGGAGTCCTAGCTATTTTGCAGGGAGTTGTGGTGGTGCTTCACTGGATGTTGTAAAAAAATATATAGAACAAAAAGAAACACCAAACTAATATTACTAAGTTAATATGCTTACATCCTCTCCTTAAAAGAAGAGGTTTTTCGCATTAAGAGGATAAATAAAATTAAAAATATAAATAAAATTGTGTAAGAGTTTAATTTTTCTATTTTTAATAAAAAATCTTCAAAAAAATTAAACTTTGGAAGAAGTCTAGTAATAATTCTTACAATTGGTTTCGCAATTTTTTCCCAAACTAATTCTTCAAATAAAATATATATTAAAACAAGAACTATTAGGAAAAAATCAACAAATTTCTTTAGCATCTATTTTCTGTTTTTTACTCTTTTGTAATACCAGAATACTAGAATAGCAAGAGATATTAATACTACAACAATTAAATATCTTAAATATTCTTTTACCAAAGCCTCATTATCACCTAAGTAGTAGCCTAGTAATGTAAGTATAACCACCCAAAGCGTAGCACCTAGTGTTGTATATAAGCAAAAAACAAAAAGGTTCATTCTTGCAAGTCCTGCAGGTAATGAAATATAATGTCTAAGACCTGGTATTAATCTTCCAGAAAATGTTGAAATATGCCCATGATTTTTGAAAAATGTTTCTGTTTTTTCTATTGTTTCGTGGCTTACAAAAAAATATTTTCCATATTTCATTAAGAATCTTTTTCCAAATTTAAGGGCAAAATAGTAATTAAATAGCGCTCCACCCAAAGAACCTAGGGCTCCTAATAAAATTACAATATAAATATTCATTTCACCTTTATATGCTAAATATCCAGCAGGAATCATTACAACTTCAGAAGGTACTGGAATAACTGTACTTTCCAAAAACATCAATATAAAAATACCAAGATAACCTAAACTAGATATTGTTTCAACAATAAAATTAATAATATCACCTAACATAATTTCCCCTTAAATTTGACACTTTATTTAAAATTAGATTTTTGAGTATATTGAGTTTTTGAATATATCTCATAAATCTATTTAGTAAATCCTTATTTACACCAGATATTATAAATAAGGAAAAATAGATGAAATATATCCATTTGAAAAGAACTTCTTAGTTTTAAACTAAAAAATAACAACTAAAACTTAGCTGTTAAAGGAGTATGAATTAAATTTGATTTAGTATAAATCAAGGCTAAAGCCCTAATTTATTATCTTTTTAATTCTTTAATTCTTGCAGCTTTACCTTTTAAGTCTCTTAAGTAGTTAAGTTTAGCTCTTCTTACTCTTCCTCTTCTGATTACATCAAAAGATTTCAATGACTCACAGTATAATGGGAAAATTCTTTCAACACCAACTGAGTTTGCTCCTAATTTTCTAACAGTGAAAGTAGCATCAACACCATTTCCACTTCTTCCAATAACTATACCTTCGAAAGTTTGAATTCTTTTTTTCTCACCTTCCTTAATCTCAACACCTAATCTTACTGTGTCCCCTGCTCTGAAAGCTGGAATTTCTTTAGAAGCAATTTGTGCTGCTTCGAAGCTTGCTATATATCTGTTTTTCATTTTTTTTCCTTATTCGGTCTATAATATTTTGTCTTACAAATTGACATCTGGAATTTTAAGTCGGAAATTCTACTATGGTTTCCCTTTAAATATTCTTTAACGACACTTAAATTTTGGAATTTCTCAGGTTTAGTAAAAGAAGGTGCCTCTAAAAGATTGTTTTCATAGCTTTCAACTTCCAAAGAATCACTATTTCCTAATACTCCATTTATATTTCTTGAAATAGCATCTGACATAACTAATGAAGGTAATTCTCCTCCTGTTAAAATATATTCACCTATAGAAAAAACCTCATTTGCATACTTTTCAATAACTCTTTCATCAATTCCTTCATATCTTCCGCTTATAAAAACAATATTTTTCTTATCAGCTAATCTTTTAGCATCATTTTGCTTAAATGGTTTCGCAGCAGCTAATGGAAAAATGATATAAGCATCTTCATTTTTTCTTCTTATCTCATCTAAGCAATCAAAAAGTGGTTGACAAAAAAGAAGCATTCCAGCTCCTCCTCCAACCATTTGGTCATCAACTTTTTTATGTTTATTTTTCGTAAAATCTCTTGGATTATAAAATTCATAACTTATAAATTTTGATTCAACTGCTCTATTTAAAATAGAATCTTTTAAATAAGGTTCAATAAGATTAGGGAAAAGAGTTACAAAGGTAAATTTCAAACTAAAATTCCATTCAATTTTTTGTGTGGAATGTTATCATAATTTTTTTTATTTGTTATTAATTCAACTTTCACACATAAGAAATCATTAATTTCTTATGAATAAAAACTCTATAAATGCCTACAAATAAATATTTTTGGATATAACTTCATCACAATAATCGACTATGTAATAGAAAAATTTCTAGTTTTATTATCTTAACTTTCGCACCTAAAACCAAGTAGTTTTCCAGTCACATCTCTTAATAGATC
>CAYLKG010000132.1:0-2626 GCA_964384195.1 uncultured Aliarcobacter sp.
AAATTTGATTTAGCTTAAATTGTGGGTTGTTTATGGCAATTTGCAAGTGGCTCTAAAGAATATCATATTATAAAAATTAATTTGCTAAAATCAATAAAAATATATAAAAGGAAAAAATATGCAATATATTGAGGTTTCAAACAAAAGTGTTCAAGAGGTTGTTGATAAAATAAAAGAAATTGCTCCGAATTATAAATTTGGTGTATTACATGTACATAATATTCAAGAGACTTTAAAATCTAAAGGAAAAGATTTAAATGAAGAGTGTCAAGTTTTAGATATTTGTAATCCAAATGTTGCTGAAGCTTTTTTAAATGAGGATATAACTTTAGCTTGTATTATGCCTTGTAAAATTGCTGTTTATACTCAAGAAGGAGAGACAAATATAGCTTTAAACTCTGTTGTTCAATTGGTTGATGATATAAACCCTGATTTAATTGAACTAGCACAATCTACGCAAGAAGAACTTCTAAAAATCATTGATGAAGTAAAATAGTGATAACTTCTACAGAAATAAATTCTATTACAAATATGATTCAACTATCTGTTGCTCCTGTTTTTTTAATTGCAGGTGTAGCAGGACTTTTAAATGTTTTCACAAGCAGATTAGTTCGAATTATAGATAAAGTTGATAGGTTAGATAAGTTCGAAAGTGATAAAAAAGAACAAGGTAAAATGGATGATGATTTAAAAGAGATGATAAAAGCTAGAAGAGATTTTTTAACGATGAGAATGAATAATACAAATCGTGCCATATTTTTTGGAACAACAACAGGTCTTTTAGTTGCTCTTGTAATTATTACAATTTTTTTAAGTTCATTTTTTCACTTTGAACATACTTCTTTAATAGCAAATCTATTTATTTTAGCTATGAGTTCTTTGGTGGCTTCATTAGTTTTATTTTTGAGAGAGCTTTTTTTTACTACAAAATTTGTAAACAATAAAGAGAGTTATATCCCATAGGAATATAACTTTTCTTTTTTTATTTTCCATCAAACTCTTTTGAGTTTACTTGTTCAATAATTTCTCTTGATATACTTAATGTTTGTTGCGCAATATCATTTGCAACTCCAGCATTTTGTGCATTTCTTTGAGTTATTTGATCAAGATTATTAACAGCATCATTAATTTGAACCATTTCAGTTGATTGCTCTTTACTTGCGATTGTTACATTTTGGATTAAATCGATTGTCGTTGAAATATTTTCATTTAAACTAGAATATCCATGAATCATCTCATTTGCAATTATGCTTCCTTCTTTTGTCTTAGTTGTAGCTAATTCAACTATTCTTTTTATTTCATTTGCAGCTTCAGCACTTCTACTTGCAAGATTTCTTACCTCACCAGCAACAACAGCAAATCCTTTTCCAGCTTCACCAGCAGTTGCTGCTTCAACTGCTGCATTTAATGAAAGAATATTTGTTTGGAATGCAATTTGGTCAATTACAGAAATGGCTTCATTTATTGCTAAAGCTTGTTTATTAATCTCTTCCATAGAGGCAACTGTTTTATTTGCTAATTCTTGCCCTACTTTTATAGACTCTTTTACTTTTTCTCCATAACTTGCCATTTTTGAAGTTGTCTGAGTATTATTTGTGATATTTGAAGTTATCTCCTCAAGGCTAGCAGCTGTTTCTTCAAGGCTTGCTGCTTGAGAGTTTGCTGCATGTGCGATATTTTGCATATTTGTGCTTAGTGTCATAGCATTTTGACTTAAAGTCAAACCAATATTCTTATTCTCAACAAGCATATTTGTAATAACATCTCTTAAAACATTAATATCTTGTTCTAACTCTTTGATAATTCCTTCTAAATCATTTTCAGCTAGTTTTGGTCTGAAATCAAATTTTGAATAAGAAGTTAGAACTCTTAAAATATTTGTGATATTTGTATTTAATGTTCCTAACATTTCATTTATAATATCTTTTAGCTCATTTAATGCAGGATTATTTGAACCTAACTCTATTTTAACATTCAAGTGCCCTTTGTTTATCTCATTCGCAACTCTAATAGTATCAGCTATTAAAGCTCTATCTTTTTGAATATTTGCCTTAGTATTTTCAATGTTCTCATTGATAATCTTTGACATCATTCCTAACTCATCTTTTGAATCGATTTTTATTAATTTAATATCATCTTTTTCGAAATTAATAAACGCAAAGAAATTTTCAACTCCAGTTCTTACACTAGCAACATCTATCAAAATTGTAAATGCAATAGTTCTTGCAAGAACCATTGTAATTCCTATACCTAAAATACTTAATAACCCAAAAATAATCATATTATTGTTTGCAACTGAAAGCTCTTTTTCAATTTCGATTATTAAGTGATTTGATACGAAATCCTCTACTTTTTTAAGTAAATCTATTTTAGCAGTTATCTCTTTGAACCAAACATTTGAATCTACATTGAAATTCTCTTCAATATTTTGATAAAGAGCAGTTTTCTCATATCTTCAACAGCTTCAATAGATTTTCCAACAACAGTTTTACCATAAAAATCTGTCGATTCTTTAGCACTTACTTTAAAAAACTGATTTGTATATACATTTTGCTCTGCAATAACTGTATAAAACCCAAATCCTGACATAAAAATAGAGCCTATAAAAGTTACATAAAATTAGTTC
>CAYLKG010000133.1:0-2600 GCA_964384195.1 uncultured Aliarcobacter sp.
CTCTAAGAGAATAAAACTTTACAAAAAATTGTTCAATTTTCTTGGGGTATTATAAGATTCAATTTATTTTGAATTGAGTGAAAAAGGTACTACAATCGAACAAAATGCACTCTCTTCAATGCTTCAAAGGTACAAAGAAAGTGGTTATAAAATTGCAATAGATGATTTTGGAATTGGTGTTTCAGGTCTAAAAATGTTATATTTCAGTGAAGCAAATATTATTAAACTTGATAGATTCTTTATTTCTAACATTAATCAAGATTCAAAGAAAAAATTATTTTGCTCCTCTATTATAGAAATGGCTCACATTATGGGTATGCAAGTAATTGCCGAAGGAATTGAAACTATAAAAGAGTTTTATACTTGTAAAGATATTGGTGCTGATTTTATGCAAGGTTATCTAATTCAATTACCAACAAAAGAAATTGAAGAGATAAATGATATTTACACAAATATATCTAATTTAATATTAGATGATAAAAGATTGTCGGGACGCAAACAATTTGGCCATCTCACGCATTCACACTTGGCCAGCTGACGCATCATGATTTGGCCAGTGTGCGCATATAAAAGAGAGCCACTAAAACCTTTGTGATGCGTCTATAAGTTTGAGTTAAGTTTCGAAGTATTCTTCAATATAATACACCTAAAAAAGGTGTAGATCATGAGGAGAATAGCTATGAGTAAAATCAAAGAAGTATTAAGATTAAAATTTCTTAATCAATTGTCAAATAGACAAATACAGACTATTACTGGAGTTTCAAGGAATAGTGTTGCTAATTATGTAAATTCATTTAATGAAATGAATCTCTTTTTGGAAAAAACATTAAATTTAAATGATGTAGAGGTAGAACAACTATTTCATCCTAAAAAACCTTTAGAGAAAAAATCAACAACTGTAGTTATTGAAATAGATTGGAATAATGTTCATTATGAACTTTCACAAAAAGGAATGACCAGAAAACTCTTATATGAAGAGATTTCAGTAAATAATCCTAATATCTATAGTTATAGCCAATTTAATCGTTACTACAATAAATTTGCGCAAACAGTAAATCCTTCAATGAGACAAATACATTATGGTGGAGATAAACTTTTTATTGACTATAGTGGTCTTACAATGCCAATTGTAAATCAAAGAACAGGTGAAATTACAAAAGCACAAATATTTGTAACAGTATTGGGAGCTTCTGGCTATACCTATGTTCATGCAAGTATGACTCAAAGCACAAAAGATTTTATAAATTCAAATATAAATGCTTTTTATTTTTATGGAGGTGTTCCAAATATATTAGTACCTGATAATTTAAAAGCAGCAGTTATAAGTAATAAAAAAGGAATAGTAAAACTAAATGATGCTTATGCTGATATGGCTAGACATTATGGTGTAGCAATAGAGCCAGCAAGACCATATAAACCACAAGATAAAAGTAAAGTAGAACTAGGAGTAAAAGCAATTCAAAGATGGATACTTATGAGATTGCGTCATCATACTTTTTTTAATATAGATCAATTAAATGAAGAGATAAATAAATTGTTAAATCTTTATAATGATAAAAAAGTAAGAAGATTTAATAAAAGTAGGACTGAACTGTTTGAACTTTTAGATAAACCATATTTACACCCATTAAGAACAAATCGATATGTTTATAAAGAGTTTAAAAAAGCTGTTGTTGGAATTGATTATCATGTTGAACTTCTAGGAAATGGCTACTCTGTTCCATATATTTATTTAGGTAAAAAAGTTGATATTACTTACTCAGCAACTTCAGTTGTAATTTCACTTGATGGAAATGTAATAGCTCATCATAAAAGACTATTTCAACCCTATACAGATTCAACTTTAAAAGAACATATGCCTTTAGAACATCAGTATCAATATGAAAAGTGGAATAGTAGAAGAATTTTAAATTGGGCAAATAGTATTGGAAAAAATACAAGTTTCTTAATGCAACAAATAATGGATTCAAAAAGTCATGAAGTAAGAGCTTATAAATCTTGTATAGCAATATTGAGCTTCTCAAATACTTATGGAAAAGAAGAGATTGAAAAAGTCTCAAAAGTTGCACTTGCATCAAATATTTTTAAAGTAAGTTCAATAGAAGCCATGCTAAAAACAAAAAGTTACCTTTACTATTATACTCAAGAAAAAAGTGTAAATAACTCTTACTTGAATGACCATGAAAATATTAGAGGTGGGTCATATTATACAAAAAGTGATATATAAAATTAGAAAAATAAAAACAATAAAAGGAAAAAATCATGATATCAATTGATACAATTGTACAGCAGCTAGTAACATTAAATTTAACAGGATTTAAAGATTCATTACTTTATCAAACTAATGATGCAAATTATAGCTCATTGAGCTTTGAAGAGAGACTTTATCATCTATTTGAAGCAGAGATTATTCAAAGAGATAATAAAAGAATAAAAAGAGTTTTACAAGCTGCAACTCTAAAAGATAAAACAGCTTCACTAGATCAAATAGAGTATCTTCCAAAAAGAAATTTAGATAAATCAGTAATTATGTCATTAGCAACTGGAAATTTCATAAAAAACAATCAAAACGTTCTAATTACAGGTCCAAGTGGTGTTGG
>CAYLKG010000134.1:0-2582 GCA_964384195.1 uncultured Aliarcobacter sp.
CACATTATAGCCACTTTGGGCTTTCTATTTTAAATCTTATGGAATTATTTGGGGTTATCTGTCATGTCATTATTTCAATTAATCTTATATCGTCTGCAATATTAAGAGCATTGAAATGAGCGTTTTTTTGACAACCATAAGAGGTAAGCATGATAAGTTTTATATCGTACTTTCCTTTTAGGGCATACTTTTTAAACATCTCGATTTTATGCAAAATATTCTCTTTGTGATCTTTAGAAATAGAAAACTCTTTGTTGTAAAATTTACACTCCACTATGTCGTAAACACTATTTTCATACTCTACAATAAAATCTATTTGAGCACCACTATCTTCATCATTCCCCGCAAAGTTCCAATAACCATAGCTTTTAGCAAGCCCTTTTGTCATTCTAGTTTTTAAATAAAGTTCAATATTAACCAAGCATAAAACTTCAAAAGCAAATCCACTCCAAATAGCATATTTTTGTGAACTCATAACAGAGCTAAAATATGGTTTTTGTAAAGAGATAAGTTCATTTTTACTAAACTCTTTTACCCACTTATTAAAAAAGAGCACAAAAGGATCACTGATAATATATTTTGCATTAATTTTCGATCCAAGCTTACTAAGTGGCATAATAAATCCAGCTTCACTTAACTGTTCTACCGCATCTTTAATTTTTGAACCACTTTTTTCTCCAAGGGCATGAGCAAGTTCTGTTTGGGTAAGTCCACTTTGTTTAGTACTTAAAGTTTGTATGATATATGAGTAATAGGTTGCCTTTGAATCAAAAAGAGATTTTAGTACTTCACTATATTCTTTATTCAGATGTCCATCGATATTAAAAATAAGTTCATCAATATTTTGGGCGATAGTTTTAGAGCTATCAAGCAAGCTTAAATACTTGGCAACCCCACCAAACACCATATAAGTCTCAGCGATAGTTTTATCATCTATTTGAAAATTTTTTTCATAGAGCAAATACTCTTTTGTCTCTTTTAGGTCAAACGGTTTTAGATGTATCTTTATATCAAGTCTTTGATAAAGTGGACCACTACTATCTTCAAATATTTTATTTTTGATCCAAGAAGAGTTTGACCCACAAATAATGAGAACTATGTTTTTATAGTTAAGTGCAAACTCATTCCAAAAGTGACCTAATGCTCCTAAAAAACCACTACTATTTTTTTTATCCATCCATGGTACTTCATCTAAAAATATCACTACTTTTTGATTGGGTATTTGCATGGTAGTTATAGCTTTTTTGAGCAAGTTAAATCCACTCATCCAGTTAGCTATATCTTTTGTAGGCTCAAATTTAAACCAATCATAAATAGCTTCAATGAAATTTTCTAATTGAACTTCACTATCTAGCATATATGAGCCTGTAAATCTAAAAAAGAGACAATCTTTTTTATGTTCACTAAACATATGATTGATAAGATAAGTTTTACCGATTCTTCTTCTGCCATATACAGCAATAAGTTTGCTTGTTTCTTGGTCACAAGCATCTGACAAGATTTCTAATTCTTTTGCTCTACCAATCATTTTAAGCCTTTTAATAATATATATTTCGTAATATTAGCTAAATAACGAAATTTAGTCAATTAATTATCAGTAGATTTCATATTTTAATTTATCCCACTGTAAATGCAAATAAGCTAAAATTTCATATCAAAAAATAGGTGCAATATATGTCAGACTCAACTAAAATTTATGAATTGAAAATTACATTATCAGGTATTAAACCTTCAATTTACAGAACAATACAAATTGAAGAAGATAAAACATTCTTTGAGTTACATGCAGCTGTACAAATTGCATTTGGTTGGGAAAATTCTCATATGCATATATTTGAAATTGGAGATGATCGTATAGGTATGAGTGAATTCGATGAATTTGAAGATGATCATACGATTGAAGAAAGAAACATACGACTTTTTCAGACTGGATTAAATGAAAAAGATAAATTTGAGTATATATATGACTTTGGCGATCATTGGGTACATGAAATCCAACTCACAAAAATACTAGAATCTAAAAAGACTTTCTATCCAAAATGTATTAAAGGTGCTATGAATCGTCCCCCTGAAGATTGTGGAGGAATTCATGGTTTTGAGGATTTTAAAGAAATTATGGGCAATAGAAAACACCCTGAATTTAAAGAAATGAAAACTTGGTATGGCGGAATGTATGATGAGGAGTTATTTTTAAAAGACCAAATTAATGAAGATTTTAAAAATTTTGATACTATAGTTGAAGAGATGTTAATAGACTTAGATGATTAAAACAATATTAGCATTAAGACTGTTCAGAGTTTTGTGCCAGTAGCCGATAGGTTCTAAAATTATATCATAGTCAAAAAACTATCTAATTCATTATTGAAATATGGGTTGACATTAAATGTATAAAGCATTACTAAAGAAACAACTGTTATCACATAAACCTTCTTCATTTCAAAAGATTTTTTTAGACTTCCATCTTCATTATGTCTGTAAATTAAATTCATCATTTTTGTTACCTTTATCTCGTAATCAAATTTTTTACATAGTCAGTCCTGAAAAATACACTTTTGGAGTTTAATTTTTTTTAATAATCCAAA
>CAYLKG010000135.1:0-2576 GCA_964384195.1 uncultured Aliarcobacter sp.
TATATGCCAGTTTGTTTTAGATTATCATTTCTCTATTGAAAAATTTGGGTTTAATGTATATTTTAGCATCATTGCAGCACTTAGTATTGTTGCTATTGGATTTGCAATTCCTAGTCCTGCTATATCAGGAGCTGATCCATGAATTGGTTCATAAATTGCTGTTTTATCACCTGTTGAAGCACTTGGTAATAATCCAATAGATCCAACCACCATTGAAGTGGAGTGGTAACCTTTTAAATTTGCTCCTTGTTGGTATGGAAAATTAGAAAGAGATTTTTTTAAACAAACTCATAATAAAGTTGATGCAATTACAAGAGTAAGTGATTTAGTTGTCTTAAAAGATTTTCATTTAGCATTTACAAATAATGAATATAAAAAGCTAATAAGATTATTTAAAAACGAAAATCAATTTGAAGATTATTTGAAAATTACAGAAGGGTATCTAACTGAAAAAGGTAAAAAGAAATTTGATGAAATGTTTTACTCTAATAAAAAAAGTGTACTAAAAAAGTTTAGAGCTTTTAATGGAAAAGATAAAGTATATTTCTCTACAGATTTTATCCTTTACAAATTAGATGAACAGTCAAAAATCTTTGAACAATTTTTAACTGGAAGATTTTTAAGAGGTACTACAAGAGTTAATGCAGAAATAGTAACTTTTTTTAGATACGCTGTATTGGATAAAAATTTTGAATATATTATTGTTGGTGTAACAAAAGAAGATTTAAACAGTAACAAATATTCAAAAGAAGAAAAAGCAGAATTAAAATCAGAAATAGAAAAAATAAAAATTGCTAAAGAAAAAAATGATATAAAATTCATAGAGGATATAATAAAAGAAAGATTAATTATTTGGTTTAAATTCTTTTTAGCAAGAACAATTTTTCAAAGATATTGTAACATTCCATCTGGGTTATTAGTTGTTAAATTAGAAGACTATTCTACAAGAATGATAACAGAAGTTTACGATGATAAAAAATTAGTTAACATAGCAAAAGACCAAAATGATGGAAGCTCAAATTCTTTCAAAGGTGATGGTTTAACTAACTTATTTTTATATGTTTGGAATGCATTTTTACACGGTAGAAAAACTAAACTTTTAGATGAACTTGCATTTAATATTAATACTATTTCTGACAACATAAACTTGTATGATGAAGATGTTTCTTCGATAGTAAAAAATATGGAAAAAGAAGCAGAAGAATACAAAAAAATAACTAAAAATTAAATAATTATTATAATTATATTAGGATACACATAATTTATGCATCCTAATATAATCTCTCACAAAAATCAAAATATATGCCTTTAAACACTATACTAAAAAAGTTAATTTTTAATCTTTTTAATTCTCTGTTTTATGTTACTTTTTTTATAAAGGACGCTTAAATTACAAAAAAAGTTAATTTTTTAACATTTTACAAATAAAATTTTACAGTGCAAAAAACACATTTTTTAGCATGAAAAAACAGCCAAAAGAAAAATTTCTCTGAAAGCTAAAATTAAGAAAATATAAAATAGCAAAAAGTATCATTAATAATAAAATAACTTATTCAAGCAAAAATTAAGGTTTTATATTTGTTCAAAAAAAAGAGAATTTCTGAATAAAAAAATCATCAAAATAGAAGAAAAAACTAATCATTATTTTAGATATTTTAATCCTATATTTTTGAAAAAATTGTATATTTTTTAGAAAATTAAATGACAAAAATCTATTAATAAATTTTTGGGAAAAACAATTAATTCAACAAAGAAACTACAAAAAAATAGCAATAAAAATTTAAAAAAATTTGTTGAGTTTTAAAAATAATACAAACTTATCAAGCAAAAAGAACTAATTTATTTTATAAAAATAGGGCTAGTATTCTTATATTATTTTATAAAAAAATACTATACAAATTATTAACTAATTTATAAAAAATCTACAAATAATGAACAGTAAATACTTGAAAAATATTTTTTAATTTTTAAATTTTATTACTTAAAAAACTAATTTATTTTAAAAAAAATATCAAGAAAAAAATTACAATAGTTTGATTTTATTTTATAAAAATTTAGTACGCATTATTAACTAATTTATAAAAAAATTTACTTTTTGGTTCTTTGTCTTGTCTTTGGATATATTTTCTAATGTTTTCTTCTGATGTTGAACCTATTGTTTCCACATAATATGAATTAGTCCATAAATGCCCTTTCCAAAGTTTTTGTTTTATTTCCGGATGTTTTATAAAAAGCAATCTTCCTGATATACCTTTAATATATTTAACAATTTGTCCTATTGCATATTTTGGATGAGCCTTTATAAAAATATGAACATGGTCTAGTTCACTAACTTCCATCTGTATTATTTGAAAATCTTTTTCTTTTGCTATTTGATTAATTACCTCTTTTAATGTATTTTCAACTTCTTGATTTAGAACTTTTCTTCTATATTTTGTTGAAAAAACAATGTGATAATTTATATTACAAACGCAGGTTCTATAAACTGTTATTTCTTTTGTATATTTCATACATGTAGTATATCCCAAATAATTCCATAAGATTTAAAATAGAAAGCCCAAAGTGGCTATAATGTG
>CAYLKG010000136.1:0-2564 GCA_964384195.1 uncultured Aliarcobacter sp.
TTTGTTTAAATCTTTGGCAAAAAGAAAATAGTAAAAATAAAAAGTTACCTAAAGATTAATAAAAGTATTGTCCAGATTTTTTGCTAATGAAATACCAAGATTTTCTTAGTGGTTGTTGTCAACTACTGTTTTAGTATCAGTTAAAATCCTAGAACTAAATGATTTTACTTCATAGCTATTCGACTTGCTAGAATCAAATTCTGCAAAAGCTGAACTAATGAAGAAAGTTGATACGAATAATATTTTTTCATATATCTTTTTTTGATAAAAACAATATATTAGGTTATATATAAAATAATATTAAAATAATAAAAAAAGGGTTTGAGAGAAAATCTCAAACCCTTAAAAAGTAAAACTATAGAAAACTATAATTATTTAACCATTACAGCTTGTACTCTTCTATTTTCTGCTCTACCTTCAGCAGTTGCATTAGAAGCTACAGGTTTAGTTTTTCCATAACCAACAGCTTTTAATCTATCTTTTTCTACACCTAAACCATTTAAAGCTTTAACAACAGATGCTGCTCTTCTTTCAGATAGTTTTTGGTTGTAAGCTACACTTCCAACTGAATCTGTATGACCCTCAATATTAGCCTTTAATTTTTTATCAGTATTCATAACTTTTGCAAACTCATGAATTCTTGTGCTGTAGATATCTTTAATTTCAGATTTATCTGTATCGAAATTAACATTTAAATTAATTAATGTAATACATCCAACAGTGTCAACTTTTGCACCTTTTGGAGTACCTGGGCATTTATCTAATTTGTCTAAAACACCATCGCTATCGCTATCTTTATCAACTTCAACTGGAGCTACTGGTTTTGCAACTGGAGCTGGAGTTACAACTGGAGCAGCTTTTGTTCTTTCTCCAAATGGAACAGCAAGACCTAATGTATATAACATTGTATTGTCTCCATGATTGAAGTTAATTAAATGCCTAACATCAAATTTAAGTGCTAAACTATCCATTAATTGATATTTCATTCCTAAACCATAGTTTCCAAATAAACCATCTTCCTGGTGATTGCTTATTTCGTGATCGAAGAATTCAACTCCAAGACCTGCTAATGCATACAAAGATAAATCATTTGTTAAACCATAGTTTTTAACTAAGTTTCCAAATACTCTTGTAATTGCTGTATCTTGATTTTTAAAATTTCCTTTTCCATCAACATCTTGAATTGTTCTTAAAAAACCTAATTCAAATTGATCAATAATAGAACCTGCTTCTTGGTTAAAACCTAAAGCTAAACCAGCATTTGCATAATTTTTATCTAAATTATGGTTACCTTCTCCTAAACCACCACCAATTAATGGAGTAATTTCATATTTGTAATCGCTATTTGCTGCTAGTACTAAAGAAGCACAAGCTAATGTTGATAATAAAATTTTTTTCATCTTTTTTCCTTTTTAGAAATGTAATAATGCAAAATTATAACAAGTTTTCATTAATTTTCTATTAATAAGTATAATTAATTGTTAAAAATAGAGTTTACTGATTCGTTATTATGTATTCTTCTTATTGCTTCTCCAATAATTGTTGAAGCTGTTAATACTGTTATTTTCTTTGCATCTTTTTTTGTTGGAATTGTATCAGAAATTACAAGTTCATCTAAAACTCCATTTGCAACTCTATCATAAGCAGGACCACTTAAAACACCATGAGTACAACAAGCCATAACACTATTTGCACCCTTTTGTTTTAAAACTTCAGCAGCTTTTACCAAAGTTCCAGCAGTATCAACCATATCATCTACTAATATTACATCTTTACCTTTTACATCTCCAATTATATTCATAACTTGAGATTCATTTGCTTTTTCTCTTTTTTTATCAACTATCACTAAGTCATATCCTAATTTATCAGCATATTGTCTAGCTCTAGCAACTCCTCCAATATCTGGACTTGCAATAATTGGATTTTTTAAATTTTTACTTCTAATATAATTTACAAATAAAATTGAACCAAAAAGATTATCAGCAGGAATATTAAAGAATCCTTGAATTTGAGCGGCATGTAAATCTATTGTAACAATTCTATCAATTCCAGCTGCTTCTAATAAATCTGCAACTAATTTTGCGCTAATTGGAACTCTTGGAGCTGCTTTTCTATCTTGTCTTGCGTAGCCATAATATGGGATAACTGCATTTATACTTTTTGCACTAGATCTTTTTAGTGCATCAATCATGATTAAAAGTTCCATTAAATTATCATTTGCTGGAGCGCATGTTGGTTGAATGATATAAACATCTTGTCCTCTTACACTTTCAGTTATTTGAACAGATATTTCACCATCACTAAATTTATTTAATGTAGCATCAGATACACACATTCCTAAATAATCACCAACTTTTTTAGCAAACTCAGGATTTGCACTTCCACTAAATAGTTTAAAAGTAGACATAAAAATTCCTCTAATTTCTTGATTTTTTAATGCAAAATAGTATCGAAAAAGGGCTTAATTATTTTTTTGAAAAAAATTCATTAAGAGTTTGCTAAGTTTAAAATAATTAACTCAACTTTCGCACATAAAAAATCATCAATTTCTTATGTATAAAAGC
>CAYLKG010000137.1:0-2519 GCA_964384195.1 uncultured Aliarcobacter sp.
GAATATTCCAAGTACTGCTAAATCTTTTGAGATGAATACAGGCCAGAAAGGAATAACTTTTGACTCTTTTTTCTTACCACTTAAATATTTTTCAGCTTCAGCATCAAAATCAATCTCTTCAGAAGTTTGATTATTTACGTGAGGAATTCTTAATGTATAGAAGTGTAAACCAATTAATCCCATAATAGCTATTGGTAACAAGAATACGTGTAACATAAAGAATCTTGTAAGAGTTGCATCAGCAACATTGAAATCTCCTCTAATCCAAACAACTAATGCATCCCCAATAACTGGAACTCCACCAAATAAGTTTGTAATAACCATAGCTGCCCAGTAAGACATTTGTCCCCAAGGTAACATATAACCAGAAAATCCTGCAGCACTAAATGTAACAAATAGAAGCATACCTGAAATCCAAATCATTTCTCTTCCTTGTTTGTAAGAACCATAGTAGATTCCTGTTAACATATGAATATAAATAATTAGAAAAACAACAGAAGCTGCAACACCATGCATATGTCTAAACAACCAACCAAAAGCAACTTCTTGCATAATTGTATAGTTTACAGAGTCAAATGCTAATGCAATATCAGGTTTGTAGTACATCATTAAAAATAAACCAGAGATTATCAAAATACTAAATGTAGTAGCTAATAAAACTCCCATTGCCCATAAGAAGTTAATATCTTTTGGAATCCAATACTCAGTCATCATAACTTTATTGAAAGTTGTTAGATTCAATCTTTGGTCTAACCACTCACCAACAGAGTTAGCTTTTTCGAATTTCGCCATTACTTACTCCTTATGCTTTCATCGCTTCAGCGATTTTTTTGTACTCAGGTCCTTCATTTCCAAGAACAATTGAGTTTCCTTTTACTTCAAATGGAGGTAAATCTAATGGTCTTGGAGGTGGTCCAAATGTTTGGTGTCCACTAGCATTAAATTCTCCACCGTGACAAGCACATTTCCATGAATCTTTTTTCCACGCAGGAATACAACCTAGATGTGTACAAAGACCAATAGCAACAGTATATCTATCGCTCCCTATTGTTAAATCTCTACTTGCACTTTCCATATCAGCTGTTTTTTTCAAAACAAAGATAGGTTTCCCTCTCCAAGTAAATGTTGATGGCTCACCAGCTTTTAAACCACTTAAATCAATTTCAGTAAATCCACCAGCTAAAACGCTAGGAAGTGGATCCCATACTTGCTTCATACCATACAAAGATGCGGCTCCTCCAACTGCAGCGACTGCAGCAAATGAGTAGCCAATAAAATCTCGTCTATTTGTATTGTTAGACATATTTGGCTTCCTTTTTTTAAAATTAGAATCAGACTCGATTTTAATATAAAGATACTTAAGAATTATTGATTTGCATCAAATTTTAAATGAAAGATTAACAGAATGTGTAAAAAAAGTGTATTTTTTAAGAACTATAAATAATAGTTATTATTAGAAAATCTTATGATTTTCTAATAAATTTTATAATTTCAGACTCAATATTTTCTTTATCAATTATTGAGCTATGATTTATTTTTGTAGTAAATAAATCTTTGATAGATTGTGGTAAATTTGCTTTAAATTTAGAGCTTATTTCATCTAAAGCTTCTTTATCATTATATTTTACAGAATCTTGATTTAGAGCATTTAGAACAGTAGGAGAAAATTTTGTCCATTCAGCTGTAGAATAAATTACAGTTTTTAAAGGTTTCTCTTTTAATTCATTATAAGCTTTAATACAAGTTGCTGTATGAGGGTCCATTAGATATCCATTATTTAAAAACTCTTTTATTGTATTGCTTCCAAAAGAATCATTACTAAAAGTAGCACTAAAATATTTTTGTAACTCTTTTGTCTCTTCTTGCGTCATTTTAAATATATTGTTTGTATTTAAATCTTGCATTAATTCTTTAGTTCTTTTTGAATCAAATAAGTCATAAATAACTCTTTCAATATTTGAAGATTTTAAAATATCCATAGCAGGCGATTTTGTAAGTTTAAGATTTTTTTCTCTAATGTCATAAATTCCTGTATTTATCCATTCTGTTAGAATATTATTTTCATTTGAAGCAACTAGAAGTTTTTCTATACTTAAACCCATTTTTTGGGCATAGTAAGCACCTAATACATTTCCAAAATTTCCACTTGGAACAACTAAATAAATTTTTTCACCATTTTTAATCTCATTTTGTCTAAGTAATTCTAAATATGACCAGAAATGATAGATTATTTGGAAAATAATTCTTCCAAAGTTTACAGAGTTTGCTGCACTTAATTTAATACCATCTTTTTCTAATTCACTTTTAAAACTATTAGAAGCTAAAAGTTTTTTTAGAGCATTTTGAGCATCATCAAAATTTCCTTTTATTCCTAATACTTTTAAATTTTCTCCATTTTCACAAACCATTTGAAGTCTTTGAACATCAGAAGTTCCTCCATCTGGATATAAACAAACTACTTGTATATTTTTTTTATTTCTAAAAGTATTTAAAGCAGCAGGTCCTGTATCTCCACTTGT
>CAYLKG010000138.1:0-2312 GCA_964384195.1 uncultured Aliarcobacter sp.
ATTAAATGGTACTTTATGGGAGATTTTATACAATTCTAATTTGCAGTGGTCTCATTATATATATTTTACCTATATTCTTTTAAGAAAAACTTTTAATTAATAATAATATACTGTGGGTATGAGAAAGTATGATTTTATAATAATTGGTGCTGGAATTTCTGGATGTTCTTTAGCTTATTTTTTGAGTAAAAGTTCAAACAATATTTTGCTTGTAGATAAAAATTCTGATGTTGCTTATGGTGCTAGTGGAGCTGCTGGAGCATTTTTATCACCTTTATTAGGAACTGATAACAAATTTAAAAATTTGGTTACTAAGGCTTTGAATTTTTCAATAGATTTTTATAAAAATAATTTTCCAAAATTATTAGATAGTTGTGGAACAATAAGAATCCCAAAAGACAATATTGATGAAGAAAAGTTTCAAACTTATATTCCACACATGGATTTTGTTTTTGAAAAAAAAGAAGATGGATATTTTTTTCCTATTGGCAGCACAGTAAATCCTTATGAAATCTGTAAAGCTTTGACAAATGATATAGAAAAAAAATTGGATTTTGAAGTAAAGGATTTAAAGCAAGAAGAGGATGGTACTTGGCTAATAAATGATACTTTTTTAACTTCAAAACTATTTTTATGCACAGGAGCAAATATTAATTTAATAAAAGAGGATTATTTTGATATTAGAGCAGTTTGGGGTCAAAAAATAGATATTTTAAGCACTACAAGACTTAATTGCAACTATCATAAAGAGTGTTCTTTATCAAAAAGTTCCGAATTAAATAATAAACAGAAAATATCCATTGGAGCAACTCATAATAGATTTTTGGAAGATATGAGTGATACTTCATATAATTTAGATTTAAAAAATATAAATATTTCAATTCATAATAATAAAACTTTAAAAATAATAAATGAAGATATAGAAAAATTATTAAATAAAGCTAAAGATATAAAAAAGCTAGATAACATTGAAATTATAGATATAAAAATTGGTGCTAGAGCTTCAAGTGTTGATTATTTTCCTATGGTTGGAAGTTTGGTTGATAGTGAAAAAAGTTTTTTTAAATACCCTCATATAAAAAATGGGACACATATAAAAAATGAGAATTTAGAAATAATTCATAATTTATTTACTTTAAATGGGCTTGGTGGAAGAGGATTTGTATTGGCTCCATATTTAGCTAATATTTTAGTAGAGTTTGTTTTAAATAATAAAAAAATGCCAGAAGAGATAGAAAATTTTAGATTATTTTCTAGATGGGCAAAAAAATTAAATAATAAAGGTAAAAATTGAAAAATATTTTAAAAATAGTTTTATTGGGAGTTGTAGGATTTTTTCTTCTTGTTTATCTAACTATTCCAAAAGAAAAAACACAAAATATTGAAAAAATAGATATGAACTTGTCAAATCTTCCAAAATTTTATGAGGTTATTGGAAAAGATATAAAAAAAGATGAGTTATTTGAAAAAGGAAGTTATGTTGTAGTTTTAAATCATGATTCTTTGGCTGTTTTTAAAGAACTTTATAAAAAAAGTGATAAAAAAATAGTTTTGATTGCAAATATTTCTAATACTCCTTGGCTTATAAAAAATATTGCTGTTGATAAAGAGTTGGAAAACTTATATAGTCAATCTACTATTGCATTAATTAATGATTCAAAGGGAAGTTTTAGAAGATTTTTTCAGGTTTTAGATGATGCACAAAATAAGTACATTGTGTATAAAGTTTTAGAAAATAGTAAAATAGAAAAATTTTATGAGGGAAGTGTAAAAAAAGGCGCTTTACAAGATGGAATTTCACAAGAAGAGCAGACAAAAAATATTGAAGAATTTTTATTGAATTTAAAATGAATAATCTTCTAAAACTTTCAATAAATAAAGATATTTTTGAAAAAATAGTATCTAAAAATATTAATTTTATAGAAAAAGAGGCTAGTAATTATTGGAAAAAAGAACTTTTAGAGATAGAGTTCAATAAAAATGAAATTTTATATAATGTTTACAAATTTGATAAAATCATTTTAACAAATGGCTTAGGTAAAGAAAAACCTGAAATAACTATTGAATTGAAAAATTTAGTTTATGATAAAAATAGGGGAGTTTTTATTTTTTATTTTGGGAAAATTTTAGAGCAAAAAAATATTTCAAATATTTCTGACGATAAAGATATTTTGATTAAAAAATTATTAGATGAAAAAAATGAACTTTTAAAAATGATAAGTGATATAAAAAAAAGTAGTGTATAAAAGCAAATAGCGAGACCGTTAAATATTCCGTGTCAAAGTAATTCTGATAGGAGAAATCCTATCACA
>CAYLKG010000139.1:0-2273 GCA_964384195.1 uncultured Aliarcobacter sp.
TTTTTATAACTATTATAGTTGCTGCTATTTCAAACTTTATAGGTAGTCAATTTTTATTTTATTTTGCAAAATATAATAAATCTTATATGGATGAAACAGTAAATAAGCATAGAAGAAAAGTTGCAATGGTGAAATCATTACTTAAAAAATATGGTTCATTTGTGATTTTTATTCAAAAATATATCTATGGAATTAAAACTTTAGTTCCTTTGGTTATGGGAATTTCAGCTTATAATCCTTTTAAATTTATGGTAATAAATGCAATCGCATCTGCTTTATGGGCAATTGTTATTGGGTACACTAGTTTTGTTGCTGGAAAATTCCTTTTAAGTTTTGCAGATGATTTTAAATATGTTGGTTTCTTCACTGTATTATTGGTGTTAGGAATTTTAGTTTATAGTTTTAAAGACAAAAAAAAGGTTAAAAAACAGTGACATTTTCACAATTAAATATTAGCAAAGATTTTGTAAAAAATCTTGAAAGCTTAGGGTATATAAATCTTACACCAATTCAAGAGTTAAGTTTAAATAGTAGTTTAAAAGGCAAAGATTTAATAGCAAGAGCAAAAACAGGAAGTGGAAAAACTGTAGCTTTTTCTTTACCACTTGTTGAAAAATTAAGAGCAAAAGAGTTTAAAGTTCAGGCTTTATTATTGGCTCCAACAAGAGAATTGGCTAATCAAATAGCACAAAATCTAAGATTATTATTTAGACATATTCATAATGTAAAAATTCTTACACTTTGTGGTGGAGTTCCTTTTAAACCACAAGTTGTCTCTCTAAGCCATCAAGCACATATTATTGTTGGAACTCCAGGAAGAGTTTTAAAACATTTAGGAGAAAAAAATCTGAGTTTAGATTTTGTGGAAACTTTTGTTTTGGATGAAGCTGATAAAATGCTAGATATGGGATTTTTTGATGATATAGAAAAAATTTCAAATTTCTTACCAAAAGATAGACAAACTATGCTTTTTTCTGCAACATATACAGATGATATTAAACTTTTAGCTTCAAATATTTTATGTAATCCTCTTTTTATTGAAGTTGAAAATGAAGAGAAAAATATAATAAAACAAGATTTTTATGAATTAAGTGATAGTGAAAAAGCACAAAATATTAAAAAAATAATTAGAAGTTTTGAAGCTAAATCGACAATTATTTTTTGCAATCAAAAAATTACTTGTGAAAAACTTGCAGATATTTTGTTTGAAGATGGACTTGATGTATTAACAATGCACAGTGATTTAGAACAAAAACAAAGAGATGAAACTTTGATTCTTTTCTCAAATTCTACTTATCCTATTTTAATTGCTAGTGATGTTGCTAGTCGTGGACTTGATATTGATGATGTAGATTTGGTTATAAATTATGATTTAGCACTTAATTCAAAAATTCATACACATAGAATTGGAAGAACAGCAAGAGCAGGAAAAGGTGGAGTTGCTATTAGTTTTTATACAAAGGATGAACAAAGTAGAGCTTTTGAATTTAAAGAGATTTTTAATGATATAGAGTTTAAAGATTCTAAAACTATTCGAGATAATTCAAATTTTGAGATTGATTTAGGTTTAAGGGCAATTTTTATAAATGGTGGGA
The DNA here is from genome assembly GCA_964384195.1 of uncultured Aliarcobacter sp. Taxonomy (GTDB): domain Bacteria; phylum Campylobacterota; class Campylobacteria; order Campylobacterales; family Arcobacteraceae; genus Aliarcobacter. The sequence continues at coordinate 1,596 of CAYLKG010000139.1, forward strand.
AAAAGCATAAGCTTAGAAAAATAGATATTTTAGGAAGTTTAACTGCTGGAATAGGTTTGCACAAAGATGATATTGGGAAAATTGATGTTTTAGACTTTTGTTCTTATGTTGCAATAAAAAAAGATAAATTAGATTTTGTTTTAGATAGGCTAAATAAAACAAAGATTAAAGGAAAATATTATAATATCTACGAGAAATAATAATCTTGGAAAAGATTTACTAGGGTTCTGTAAAATTAAATAATTAAAGGAAGGCTTTGTTTAAAAGTAAAATTTTTTTAAAATTATATCTATTTTTACGCTTCCAATATTATTAATTCTCTTTTACAGTGCTTTTTTGGTTTATCAAAAAAATATTGAATCTAAAGAAATTGAAGTCCTCAAAAATAATGTTATTTTTGTCAAAAATATAAAAGAGCTTATATTTGCAATTGACAAAGAGCAAAATAGTATTAAAAAATATTTATCAACTCAAAAAGAGACTTTAGATTTACAAATTGTCTCAAGATGAAAACTTTAAATTTGCATTTTTTTATGATGTTAATGATAAAAAAATATATGCACAAGATGGAAAACTAAAAGATATCATAGCTTCTCAGGTAAATTATTATAATGACGTTTCTCATGAAAATCTTGTTTCAAGAACTATAAAATGGCAAACAAATATTATTATAAATAA
>CAYLKG010000140.1:0-2213 GCA_964384195.1 uncultured Aliarcobacter sp.
AGCAATAGCTAGAGTTTCTAGGAAGCTCCACTCTTTAGGGTGGGGGTAGTTCACATAAAATAAGTTCTATTTTATCAATTAACTAAAAAGATATTATCTAAGACAATTAGAATAAAAAATACAATTCCTAAATATCCATTTACTGTAAAAAATGCTCTGTCAATTTTTCTAAAATCTTTATTTACTAAGTAATGTTCATATGAAAGCATTATTGCACTTAAAATTACTGCTAAATATGCAAAATATGAACTTTTTGAATAAATTACAAATAAAAGCCAAAAACCAATAGTTAAGAGATGAAAAACTTTGGAAAAGAGCATTGTTTTTTGTGGACCAAAAATAGATGGTATTGAATGAAGTCCAAGCTTTTTATCAACATCAATATCTTGCAAAGAGTAAAGTAAATCAAATCCAGCAACCCAAAACATTACACCCAAACTTAAAAGTATTACCCAAAATGGAATAGTTTCACTAACTGCTACAACACCAGCAATAGGAGCTAAAGCCAAAGAGATTCCTAAAATAATATGTGCAAGATATGAAAATCTTTTAAAATATGAGTAAGAACCAATAATTATTAAAATTGGAACTGCTAAAATTAAGGCTAAATCATTTACAAAATAAGCAACACCTATAAATCCAAAAGCATTTATAAGTACAAAAATAAACATATCTCTTGCACTTATTCTTCCATCGACATTTGGACGATTTGCTGTTCTTGGATTTAAGGCATCTATATCTCTATCCATAAAACGATTAAATCCCATAGCAAAATTTCTTGCAGTTATTGCGGCAAGTGTACCTAAAATCAAAAGCTTAAAGCCAAACCAAGCAGATCCATTTACTTGTGAAGAAGAAACAACCATAGCTATGAAGATAAATGGCAATGCAAAAACAGAGTGCTGAAATACGACAAGTTCACTAAAATCTTTTATTTTTTTTATTAATTTTTCCATAGAGTGAATTTTATCGAATAATGAGTAAATTAATGCTTTTTGGTTATAATCAAAGAAAATCAAAAAAGAGATTTATGAAATATTATTTGTTTTTATTAATTTTTACAATATTTTTTACTGCATGTAGTACGAAAGTTGAGCAAAGTGTAGATAAATCAAATTCTCAAGATGTTACAGAATTATTAAGATTATTGATTCAAAAAGAAAAAGAGATAAATAATCTAAAATTAGAACTTGAAGAGTGTAAAGAGAAAAAAATAAAATGAAAGAAATAGCAATTATAGGTACAACGGCATCAGGAAAAACTGGATTGTCGTTGGATCTTGCAAGTAAAACTAATTCTATAATTTTATCTTTGGATTCTCTTTGTATTTATAAAGAGATAGATATTGTAAGTGCAAAACCAACTTTAAAAGAACGATCAGGAATAGTTCATTTTGGAATAGATGAAGTTTTTCCAAATGAAAATTTTGATGTAATTGAGTTTATGAATTTGTATAAAAAAGCAAAAGAGTTTGCAAAAAAAAGTTCAAAGAATTTAATAATAGTTGGTGGAACCGGATTTTATTTAAAAGCTTTAGTTGATGGATTAAGTGGTGGTTTAGAAACCAAAATCAAACTAGATATTCCTCTGGATGAAGCTTATAACTTTTTGTACAATTTAGATAAAGATTATATGAAAAAGATTGAACCAAATGATAAATATAGGGTAGAAAAAGCTTATAATATATTTAAAGAAAGTGGTTTAATTCCTAGTGAGTTTTTTTTAAAAAATGAAAAAATTGCTCTAGCAAAAGATTTGAAAATATTTGAAATAGTTTGGGAAAAAGATGAGTTAATTAAAAGAATATCTTTAAGAACGAAACAGATGATAGAAGCAGGGCTTATAGATGAAATAATATATTTAGAAAGAAAATATACAAGAGCACCAAATTGTATGGCAAGCATAGGTATTGTAGAAACTTTAGAATATCTTGATGGTAAATTGAGTAAAGAAGAGCTCGCTCAAAAGATTATTTTAAATACAACAAAGTTAGCAAAGAGGCAAAATACTTTTAACAAAGGGCAATTTACTAATTTAGAATCAAATATAATTTCTAGCTTAAATTCAGACATCATTAAGTATTTTTCGATATAATCGCAGCTCAAAAGTCTTTTAAAGGACCTGCAAAGACTTGCTCTTTTAATAGATGCTTAAATTTTAAAAAGGAAAATGGAATGAAAAAAGATATTCATCCAGATTACAAAGTTTGCCAA
>CAYLKG010000141.1:0-2180 GCA_964384195.1 uncultured Aliarcobacter sp.
GAGATACTAAGAGTTCACACTAAAAAACAGCTCGGTTTTATGTGCGAAAGTTGAGATATCTTATTTAAAAATCTATATTTTTGAGATTCATCGATTACTTTACATGATTTTGTAGAAGTTATATAGTTTATACCATTTGAATTTTTTGATTGAAAATTGACCCACTTTTTTGAAAACTTTTGACCCACCTGTAATCTGAAAAATAGTACTTTTTGTTATAAGTTAAGTCTTAACTCATTATAAATTCTACTAAGCGTTTGTTCTCTAACATCTATCTCTTTAGCTTTCTTTTTAAATTTCGAAAATACTTCTACAATTTGTTCTAAATATTCTTTTGCAATATTCTCTTTTATGGAGTGTTTTTTTGCTAATTGTAAAATATCATTCAAAGTAAAATCATTAGTTTTTCCATTTAAAGAGAGTTGATGATTTTTTGTATATCCAGTTCCATTTGAATAAGTTATATCAAATGCTGGGCTTAGATTCCAAATTCCATTTTTATTCATCATAAAAGCAAAGTTTTTAGCATGATCATCTTGATTTCGTCCAACAATATTAAAAATCATTCTTTTAAATTGTTCATTTACGTCTTGTTGACTTCCTGTAAGGTATCTTGTGAGTCGTAAGAGTTCATCATAAGAGTAATGCATAGGAATATTAAAATTTGTATGAGTAAGTCCTGCTACAGAGTGTAAGTGTAAAGCTTCACTATTTACTCTATCAAATCTTTTTATGAGGTAATGTGCTAAGTTTCCATGAGTTAATAATTCAATTTTTGGTACATCAATACCAACTTCTTTTGCCATATTCATATAAATATACTCTAGTTTTGTGTAATCACTACTTCTTCCATCATTTTTTTGAATATCAAATTTGATTAAATAATGGTCAAAATCTTTTTTTAATTCTCTTTTAACACCACTTATTAGCTCTTGTGTTTTACAGTTATATCCTATAATTGCCTTAGCTCTTGCTCCTCCTGCACTTGCAGCACTATCCATAAAATTAAGCATTTCATCTACTACTTCAATAGCATCGCCACTTATAATCTTTTTTGCATTTTCATAAAAGTTTTGAAGTTCAATCAACTCATTGTTTTTTTCTTCTTCAATTTTATGAGCAACAGGTTTGTAAGTAATAGCCCCTATACTTTTATCCCCTACAAACATAAGCTTTTGAATAACTGTTAGTTCATGGGGTGGAATATTTTTTGATTCAAAATACCGCTCAATTACTTTAGTACCAAATTTATCTGGTAAGGTATCGTGAAAAACTCCCGCTAATCCTTCAAAATATCTATCTTCATTGTTTGTATATACGCCATTTAATGAAAGGGGTAGTTTTAAAGGAGAGATTTCAAGGTTACTTGTCTTAAACTCTTTATCATATTCAAAATATACAATCCCATCTTTAAGTAGTATGGTTCCTATTTTTTTACCAAAGATAAAAGCTTCTACTTCCATGCTCATTTATCTATCCTTTTAGGTAATTTATCTTTTTCTTTAATCTCATTAAGAGTTTTATACTCTTTATTTTTAAGTAAGCCATTTAGATTATCAAAAAGTCTTAAAGCAATAAAAAGTTTGATAAGATTTTCAAAAGATATTTTATAAGAGTAGATAAATTGCTTATAAGTAGGCAAAGGTATATTGGCTTTTAAAGCTAACTCTTTTTGTTGTAATTTTTGGACTTTTCTCTCAGTTTCTATTATCTGTACTGCTTTTTCTATTATTTCCAGTGGAGTATACAGTTCTATCATTTTGTCTATCCTAAATATATTATAATATCTTTAATATTTAAAAATATAGACTAATATATATTATATTATACTTAGTTTATATAATAAAACTATTTTCTCTTTTTAAATATCACAAAAACATCCCAAAAGGTATAGCTATTAAATCATCACTAAATTCAACTACCATATCACCATTGTAAAAGACTACACCTAAACACTTTTTTTCATCATATCTACTTTGTAAATCTATAATATGTTTAAAATCTTCTTTTTTTACACTACTGTTTTGTTTTATTTCTATAGCTAAAAGTTCATTATCTACTTCTATTATAAAATCTATCTCTTTTTTATCATTTGTTCTATAATGAAATATTTGTGTTTGTTTTTGTAAATAAGAAAGATGTTTGTTTAGTTCACAAAATATATATGTCTCAAAAATTTG
>CAYLKG010000142.1:0-1795 GCA_964384195.1 uncultured Aliarcobacter sp.
TTTTACGAGTTTTAGATATATTTTTTATGAATTTAACGTGCGAAAGTTAAGATATATAAGTAACTTTTTTATAAAATCTTAATAATTTATAAAAGGGGTTTTTCAATGTTTAGAAATATTTCTAAAACTGCTATTTTATCATCTTTAGTTGTTCTTGTTCTTTCAGGATGCTCTTACAAATATAGAAGTGCAAACTCAACTGATGCAACTAGTAATAGCAACTTGAATAAAGAGTATAACAAAGTAAAAGATGCAAGGGAGCATTTGGATGTTGCTGATGATATGCAAAAATATGTAACAAGTCAAACAACTCTAGAAGCTACAATTGCATCACTTTCAACTCAATTGATGCAGAATCAAAAAATCAATACTGATAAACCTGTTCTTATAACATCATTTGTAAGGCTAGACCAACTAAAAGAGACTTCAGAATTTGGAAGAGTTTTAGGAGAAAGCCTTATAAATGAACTTTCAAATAGAGGGTTTAATGTAATAGAATATAGAGGTCAAATGGCAGTTTCTATAAATGAAAAAGGTGAGTATTTTATTTCTAGAAAACCTCATGAAATAAAAAGTGCTACTCCAAATACTTATGTAGTTGTTGGAACTTACTCAAGACAAGCTGGAAAAGTTATTTTAAATGCAAGAATTATTGATAATATAAGTGGAAAAATAATAACTAGTGCTAGATCTACATATGTTCATAACTTAGCAAACGATTGCACACTTTTTAAAGATTGTGCTCCTGCAAGAACTATTAATATAGTTAAAGAAAAATAAACTATGAAAAAATATTGCCTTCTTATATTAGTTCTTTTCTTTACATCTTGTACAGAACGAGCTTATGTGGGAGAACAATTGTATAATAAGCCTAGATTTACTCAACAACAATATGCAAAAATGGTGCAAAGACCAACTATATTTATGGATTTAAATTCAGCGATAACAGAATTATCGAATCAAATTTTAATAAACAATATAATAAAGCAAAATCAAAAGAAGATAGTCCTAACAACATTTGTTAATCTAAATGAACTTAAAAAAACTTCTATTTTTGGTAGAGTTACTTCTGAAAGTATGATTAATGAGTTACATATAAGAAATTTTGAAGTACTTGATTTTAGAGGACAAGATTATATATCTGTAAATAATAATGGTGAATATCATCTTACACGAGAAGTTGGAAAATTAAAACCTCAACTTAAAAACGCTTATATTCTAGTAGGAACTTACTCTTTATTTGTTCAAAATACTATTGCTATAAATGCCAGAATAATGGATTTTGAATCTGGAGAAGTAATATCAACAGGTAGAGTAGTTTATTTAATGTCTAACTGTAAATTATTTGACTTATGTGATGAAACAAAAAGTAAAATAGAAGTTATAAAAGGCTAATTTTGAACAAACTATTTTTATCAATTCTAACAATATTTACTATTCAAGGTTGTGTATTAAAAGAGACTTCAGATTACTATAAATTTAAATATATCCTTTCTACTAAAATTACAGATTTTAAAGAACCAACAGAAAAGTTGGTATTACAAATGAATGATAAATTATTAGCTATTAGTCCTCGAATAATTGATAAATATCTATATGTTACAGATTTTATGAACATAAAAAATCTAAATACAACTTCAGAATTAGGTCTTTTTTTATCTAGTGAAGTAAAAAGTAATATTGCAAAATTTTATGGTTATAAAGTTAAAGAACTTGAATATATGAAATATTTTAAGTTAGATCCTATATTCCCGTTAACTCATAACGATGATGGAGGTTCTACTCCCATGAATCT
>CAYLKG010000143.1:0-1784 GCA_964384195.1 uncultured Aliarcobacter sp.
TATTCCTGACTTCCGCGATAAGACACACAAATATTATAAGATGTCTAAAATTTGTTTTTGAATTTCAGATGGATTTATAGGAATTATTTCATCATCAATTTTTAGTGCTATTAAATGTTCAATGATTTTTCTTAAAAGTTTTTGTGAGAAATTAAATTTAACATCATTTATTTTTAATTTTCTTTCAAACTCTTTATATATTGCATATGATACAAAGCTTATTAGTATATGTGCTTTTATTCTTGTTTCTAATCTATGATAAATTGGTCTTATTTTTAAATCAGTTTTAGAAATCCTAAAAGCTCTTTCAACTTCATATTGATTATTATAATGTTCAATTATTTCATTAGCTGTTAATGTAAAATCATTAGTTACAAATCCTTTTATTCCATCTAATTTTTCATCTTCAATAATCTTTTGATTATTGATATTAAAAGTAATTTTAGAGTTATTATCATCAAGGTCTATATATTTTGCATAATAAGAAAGTTTAAGATCTTTTTTTGTAATTGTTTTTGAAGATTTAATTTTATCTTCTAATCTTTGGATTGCTTTAGTTCGATTATATTTATCTTTTTTCGCTCTTTGTGTTGAATACGAAAGAACTAATCTTTGATTGACATTAATAGTTTGTTTTTTATCATTTTCATCAGCAAATGGTATAACTTTTTTAAATTCTATATTATGAGTAACATTATCATCTATGAATGTTAAATTTTTAATCTTTTCTTTTAAATCATTTGATATATTTTTGATTTTATAAGCTAGAATATATTTATAATTATTATTTTCAAGATAAGCAATATTATCATTATTTAGCATTCCTCTATCAGCTACAACAATTGGTTTTTTATCTAATTGAAATCTATCTTCAAACTTTTTAAGAACATCTATTAAGGTATGTCCTTCATATTTATTACCCTCATAAACTTCAAAGCTTAATGGATAACCTTCTAATGTTGTAAACAATCCTAATTGAATTTGTGGTCTTGCAATTTTTCCCTCTTTTGAAAAACCTACTCTTCTTAAGTCATCTTCACTCTCACTCTCAAAGTACAATGTTGTTACATCATAAAATGTAAGTATTATTTCACCATTCATAATTTTCTTTGTATGTTCAAACACACATGTTTCAATTCTTGATTTTATTTCATCTTGATACAAGGTATCTAAAAATCTATAGATTTTATCACTTGTTATATCAATATTTTTAAAATAACTTAAATAATTTATAAGTTCTAGTTTACTGCCAGGATATAGTAATCTTGAGATAACTAAACTTTTAAATAAAAAATTCTTATCTTCTTGTTTTCTAATACTTTTTACATTATTAAATAAATTATTACATCCAATATTATTAAAAATCTTTCCAAAAATAAGTTCATCACCAATAGGAATAAAATCTTGTGTTGTAAGTTTAGATAACAACTTTTTTAATAATAATTTTTCACTAGTTTCATCTAATGATTTTGAAAAAAGATTTTGAGATAAATCATTAATTCTTAAAATTGCTTTTTGATGTAATTTGTCAATTTCAATTTCATCATCACTGCATCCTAGTGTTTCAACTACTTTATATCCACGATTAGTTCTGTCAACTATTTGAACACTGATACTACCACTTTGATTTTTCTTTTTTCTAACTCTTAAACCCATCATAAATTTTAACAAATTATGACTTGGGACACACAAAAGAAAACTTAACAATATAAATAAAGCCCTTAGTTAAGGGATCCTAGATTTGAAAATATTTATTTTACGAGATAACGCGGAAGTCAGGAGTT
>CAYLKG010000144.1:0-1744 GCA_964384195.1 uncultured Aliarcobacter sp.
CTAAGAGAATAAAACTTTACAAAAAATTGTTCAATTTTCTTGGGGTATTATAAACCTATATTTAAAAAAGTGTGTAAAGATTTTGAAGGTGAACTAATTGAATATGATGGAGAGAGTGACCATGTGCATCTATTAATTATCCGCCAAAAATATCAATCTTAAAACTTGTAAACTCACTAAAAGGTGTTTCAAGTAGAAGAGTAAAACAACAAAAATTTCAAAGTGTTGATTCTAAGATATGGGGAGATTCACTTTGGAGTCCTAGCTATTTTGCAGGGAGTTGTGGCGGTGCAAGTTTAGATGTTGTAAAAAAATATATAGAACAAAAAGAAACACCAAACTAATGCTTTCATCCTCTCCCTGAAGGAAGAGGTTTTTCGCATTAAGAGGATAAAAAATCTGTACTGAAAAAATTTAGAGCATTTAATGGAAAAGATAAGTGTATTTTTCAATGGATTATATTCTTTTCAAAATTGATGAACAGTCAAAAGTTTTTGAAGAATTTGTAAGTGATAGATTCGTGAACTACCCAATCGCTAAAGACGATTAGGCTTCTTGTTTCATAGTATCATAGCTAGTTACAATTCCAGTTATTAAATTGTTTTTTTATGCTTTCCTTTTTTAATTTTTAAATAATCCAACCATGTTCTTTTAAATGCTCTACTCTCATTTTATGAAACTTACTTAATACTTCATGAAACTCAATTGGTTCTTTTGATACTTTCAAATATGCACCCTCACCTATTTTTGTTTTTTGAATTTTTCTATAAAAAGGAATTGATCCTAAAGATTTAATCTCTTCTATATAACTAGGTAGCTCAGTTTCATATAATTCTGCAATTGCATGAGCTTCTTTTTTAAAAGCTTTAAAATCTATTTTTAATCTTTCACATAATGGTTTAAAATCGTTTGGTCTAATATTTGATTGTTTTTCATTTATAGTTAAATGCGAATCATAACCTTTTGATGTATCATAGAATCCTGTACACGCTACATCATATAAAGGAGCAAGAAAAACTAACTCTCTGTCATATATCAATGATAAATTTTTTGTATGCATGTCTTCATGCTGAATAATTACAGAATAAACATAATATTTCAAAAGCTCCATTCTTTCATGAGGACTTATTAGCTCTTTTGCTATTCTTTCAAAAAGTTTTTCACTAGTTGTATCATACTTGTTATCACTTCTTAATCCCAAAAAAACTGCGAATGTAGATTTAGCATATCTATGCAATCCAAATCTATCAAATCTTTTTACAATATAGTGGTACTCTTCATCATTTTCATTTTTTACAATTCCACTATATGGAACTCTAAAACCTAATGTATTTTTAGCAAATGACATAAACAAATGTTCATTTAAAGATATATGAGGAAAATAGTTTTCATTGTCTTTATTTGCTTTTGGCTTACTACATGGTTTTAGTATATATGCGTGTGCAGAATCATCTAGTACTATCTTTTTATTATCTGTATCTATATTAACCAATTTTTTATACTGAAATCCAGATATACCGTGAGCTTTTTTTATTTCTAATTTTGAGATATCATAACCATCAGGAAATAGTATCTCATCTTCAATATCCACTACTAAATCTTTTAAAACATTAATTTTTGGATTAGAACCTAAAATTTCATTTAAAGATGATAAATAAGATGGGTTTGAGCTTTTATTCTTTACTATTTTAGAGATTTCACACCAATGTTTCCACCCATTTCACAAATAAGTTTCCACTTGTTT
>CAYLKG010000145.1:0-1719 GCA_964384195.1 uncultured Aliarcobacter sp.
TAAGAGAATAAGATTTTAGAAAAAGTTGTCTTGACATTTTGGGGTATTATAAATTAATGAACTGGGACTTACTAAAAATGGTAATTATTCTACTGAGTTTGATTTTACAATTTTGCTATCAGGTAATAATAGCAATTTTGATAAAGCACAAGGAGAACATATTCCTCTTGTATATAGAAGTAGATTAAGAGAATTAGAAAAAGACACAGGTTTTCCATTGACAGATTATTATAAATCTGAATGGAATAAAACATTCGAATATAATTCAAATACAAATGACTCTTATCGTTATTTTATGAATTCAAATAGAGAAAATACAGGTCAATTTTATACGATAACAAGTCATAGAGGACGTTCAGCATACCTTAGAGTACTTGAAATAGCTAAACTTTATTATGAAATGCCTGTGAGCTATGCAGAAAGCCTTGCTACATTAGCATTGCCTATAGAGCCAGTATTTAATAAGTTGAAACCAGTTAAACCTAAGTGGATTCCAAATTGGACCTATGGAGAAAACATAAGTTCTGATAATTTAGTAGAATTTATCAATAGTTGTTCTGAAAATTTAAAAGAACTTAATGATGACAACGAACTGGCAGCAATAGCATTTCCTAATAATGTTAATGATAATGTCTGGTTAGATATTACTATTGTAAAAGCTTTATATAAAGATGAAGTAGATATTGCTAATGTATCTTTAAAAAAAAGAAATAATGCTTTTGCAATAGGAGAAGGTTTAAATAAATATATCACTTATTCTTCATATGAAAATGAAGATGAAAAAAACTTTGTACAACTTACAGGATTAACTTATCCAGTAGACCGATATGGACACTTTTATTCTGATTTAGAATCAAGAGGCATTTATGTTCCTTTGACCTATGATGAGAATAAAAATATTGTTCTCATTCCAGCAGAGCAAAAATTGAATTTTCTACTTAATGAAACAACTATCGGAGAAACATCTTATTGGTATTATAGATGGGCATCAACACATCCAAAAGGAATTGATTCTTTATGTGGCTCTTACACTCTACTTTCTAAGTCAAATATAAATACCATAATTCATCATAAGTATAAGGAATGGAAAGAAGTATTTATTTGTGAAATAACAATTCTAAGTAGAGAACATTCTTATGGAGAATTCAATAAAGATAAAAATATCTTAATAGTTAATGTATAAAATTTTGAATAAGGGATTGATCTCGATACAGTAATTAGGAAACAAAAATAGAAACAGTTTCTTCCTCCACCTCTAAATTTTGGAGCAGTTTTTGCTAACAAAAAGTTTTTCTCAAAAAGAGTTGAATTTTTGAACATGTTCAATAAGTACAGGTTGTGGGACTTGTTTTATAACTTAGATACTTTTAAATTCTAAATATGATTTAGTGTATCCAGATCAAAGTTTAAAATAGAGTATTTCGTTATGAATTCTTGGCAATTTTACAATTCGTTTAACAATCTCTTTTCTAATAATTATTTAGAACATAGTTAAATTTTGATAATATTTATTTTTGTTGAATAAGAATTAAATAATAAATACGGAGTTTAATAAGTAATATGTATAAGATTATTATAAAACAAACATTTAATTCTATCTTTAAAGAAAGATACAGTTTAATAAAATCATTAAGTATTTATACAATTATCTTGATGTTTCTTCAGTTTATAATACCCCAAGAAAATTGAACAATTTTTTGTAAAGTTTTATTCTCTTAG
>CAYLKG010000146.1:0-1697 GCA_964384195.1 uncultured Aliarcobacter sp.
ATGTTTCAAAAAATGGAAACATAAAAGTGAAATAGGTGGAAACAAGTTAGTGAAACAAGTGGAAACTTATTTGTGAAATGGGTGGAAACATTGGTGTGAAATCTCTAGCATAATCGAGCTAGTATCACAGAACATTATTTGGGTGGATGATTTTTATTTCTTTCAAAATTTGATTTATAGTAAAAATTGATAAGTTATTATATTAAGTATTTTTGATTTTGTGTTTTTTGTGTACAGGTAATATAAAAAAACACATTTTTTTATATTACAAAAGATGTACTCTTGATATAAAGGATTATAGTGAACTTTCAAATCTTATTTTTTCTAATTATTGGTATAATAATTATTGTTAAATAATAGAAGAGAATATGGAAGAATTAAGATTTTTATTAGTTGCACTTTTTGCATTGTTTGTACTTTATCTATCTTTTAAAGTAAAAAATAAAAAGATTCACTAATTTTTTACAATTTATAAAGTAATTTAAAACTTTTTTAAAATAAATCTATACTAAATTTTACCTAATCTTTATAATTTTAGTGTGTAACTACAAAATTGTATTTAATTTTGTAGCTACTTTTCTTACAAATTATATTAATTTTCACCATTTAAAAGTCTATATAATTTATGATTGTTTTTAAATATTAGAGCCTCATTTTTTAATTCAGCTTCAATAAGATTCCAAATAAACTCAAAATTGTCATTTTTTGAATTGATTGCATTTACATATTCATCTATACTTTCATCTTCAATATATTTATTTAATTTTGAAGGATATTTAAATCTACAATAATAAAAAGATTTATCCAAAAAAACAATCAATGAAGCAAACATTAATTTTTCAAGTTCACATTTATTTAAAACAGGTTTATTTAACATAATCGCTTTTAATATTTTACAAGCTGCAGAGTTAAGTGTAATAACTTGAATTTGACTCATATCATCATTTTCTGGAAAGAAAGTGTAATAATATACTGACATAATTTTTGAAGTATATTCATTTGTTTCTATTAATATATTAAAAAGATCTTCCATAAAAATATCCGAAAAATTAACCTCACATTTATAAATAAGTTTTAAAAATTCATATATTTCAGACAATCGATATTTTTGATAAATTTCATTATAAATATTTTTTTGTGTTTTACTCAATGAAGAAGTATTTATTTGAAATACTTTTGGATTAATTGATTCTTTCTTCATATTTTATCTCCTTCAATTTTGTTCCAAATTTTATTTATATAAGAGTGATTTACCTGAATATGATATTTTTCATTGAGAAATATCTCTAGTTTCCTAAAACTTACATTATCTTCTAATATTGCTTTTCGAATTCTGGGCCAACGCTCTAATAACATTCTCTCTTTTTTCGCTTGTTTGGTGAATTTCTTCATAAATTTTTGTATTTCACGTTTTTCTTGAGGAATTGATTTAATATATTCTCTAACCGCAGTTACTAGTGAACATTGAGATAATGTTTCGTTGCTAAAGTCTTTATGTAATTCTTTTAATCTATGAAAATGCGTTCTTTGGATTTTAAATATCTCATTTCTTTCATCAATATCAAAATCAGCAAATTCCATTAAAGCTTTTTTTATTCCCTTTGCATCTAGTTTTGTGATAGTTTCACAAATTTTTACATTGTCCATTTTTATCCTTTGATATAATTTTGGATATATTTATTTTTTGTAAAAAATAT
>CAYLKG010000147.1:0-1644 GCA_964384195.1 uncultured Aliarcobacter sp.
ATGTTCCTGCAAATAGTGCTGAACTTGCAAATAAACTTAATAATCCTAAACTAATCTTTCTCATTTTTTTTCCTTTTTATTTGTATTGTAAATTTTGTTTAATAAATCATATAAAGTATTAATTTCTTCATCATTTAAGATTTTCATAAAATCAAAAAGGTTTTGAGCATGACCTGGAAATACTTTTTCTATTATGTCTTTACCTTCTTGTGTAATAGACAATATTGATACTCTACTATCATTTGGATCTTTTACTGATGTTATTAAATTATCTCTTTTTAGATTTCTTACAACAACCGTAGTATTTCCCGGTGTACTTGAAGTTATTTTTGTAATTGAACCAATGTTTAAATCACCTAAATGATATAAAACCTCTAGTACCTTAAATTGATTAAATGTTAGGTTATTTTTTGATAAATAATTTTCAGTTAAATTGTTTACTAAATGAAAAACTCTATCTAATCTAACAACAGTTTTCATTGATTTATCTATCTTGGGACCATAAGATTTTATTTTTGATGATTTTATTTCTTTTTCTATACTCATTTGTGGCTCCCAATTTTTTATAAAAAATAAATCAATTTTAAATTATAAATTAAAAACTTTGTGTAAATAAACTTACTCAAAAGTTATAAAAAGAGTAACTTTTATAATTGTTAATTTATAAAAATTACTTTAGAGAAATTATATTACTAATTAGTAATAAAGTCAAGACTATTTTGAAGATTTTTCAATAATTTTTGTAAATTTTAGTTTTTCTTGTTTTTCAGCTTCTATATTAATTTCTATAGCTATTTCGTTATCTAGGGCACTACTTCCAGTATCAAGTAGTTCATCCCAAGTTAAATCGAAATAACTTCTTTTTATTTTTCCACTTAATTTTAAATATACTTTTCCAAAAAATTCTCCACTATTTTCAAAATCTAGTTCGATATTTTTTGTAACATTTTTGATTGTTAAGTCACCAAAAATTGTATCTTGTTCTATTTTCGTAGCTACAAATTTAATGTTAGGAAATTTTTTTGAGTCAAATATTTTTTCAGAAATAATAAATGCTGTTAAATCATTTTTAGATGTACTTAAAGAATTAATATTTATTTCACCTTTCAGTGAAGTTAAAAGAGATTTTTTTTCATCGAAGTTAAATTCTCCAACAATCTTATTAAACTCACCTTTTACATCTTGAGTTTTTAAATATTTTGTAGAAAACTCTGCTTTTGAAGTATTAGAATCTATTTTGTAATTACTAGCAAATAAAAGTGATGAAAGAGCTAGTGTTGAAAAAGATAATTTTATTAAATTCATTTTGTCCCTTCGTATAATACATTTATCAATCAAAGTTTAAAATATTGATTGAAGTTCTATGAAACTCATAGCTCTCACAAAGGCTAATAATAAACAAGTTTTGTCCCTTTTAGGATTTAAATACCTACACATAAAACGTCTTGTGTTAGCTTTATTAAATCATCATGGAGCGTAGCGGAATCCACACTTGCAAATATGATGCTAAGGAGAAAAATATTTTCTACCTTTTATAAAACGAAGCTATGAGATTTTAAACTATCACATTATGGAGAATTATTATGTATTATGTTGGAGTTGATATTGCTAAAGACAAACACTATGTTTGTATTTTAGATGATG
>CAYLKG010000148.1:0-1585 GCA_964384195.1 uncultured Aliarcobacter sp.
AAGTTCTATTTTATTTTTGAAAAGAAGCAGAAACTATAGACAAAAACTCATCTTTTATTCTCAATATATTTATAATAAACTACAACTACATACAAACACCCTATTTAAAGGGATATAATCTTTACTTTATGATTATAATTAGCTACAATTATTTTTAATTATCTACAAAATTCCACACTTTTTTTCAGAAAAATCTTAAAAAGTGTGGATATACGGAAAAGGTGCTAAAAATGGCTACTTATAAGCCTTTTAAAATAAAACTGTCAAATGGTACAGCTTCAGGAATGTATTTACTTGCAGAAGAAAATGAAATAAAATTTGATAAAGATGGAAATACCAAGCCTCCTAGTGGAAGAGCTTATAAAATTCAGATAGAAGTAGAAGCTATTTATAATAACCAAAGAAAAAGAGGAAAAAAATCGTTTAGTGTTCCATTAGGTACATCAATAATAAAAGCTGTTCAGTCACTTCAAGGTAAAAAAAATGAAATGATAAATGAGTTAAAAAATAAAGGTACTTTAAAAACAGAAAAAGTAGTAATCTCTGATATTAAACAAACTCTTGGTAATTTTGCCGATTGTTGGTTATCATATTATGAAACTCAATTAGCCACAAATAAAATCAAACATTCAACCTACTTGATTTATAAAAATACTTTTGATACCTATTTAAAGCCTTTGCATAAAATGAAAGTAAAAGAAATTACAATTAGAGATGTACAAAATATTATAAATAATGCTTTGAGTAATAAAAAAGCACCTGCAACTATTTCGAGAATTAAACCTACTGTAAAACCTTTATTAGAACATTATGATGTAATTTTGAATTGGAAAAAATTAATTGAGCCTAAAGTTGATAATGAAAGAAAATATAAAAAAACTAAAGAAGAAACAAAAGAAATCATTAATAAGTTATTATCTTATGAACATCCAGAAATAAGAGCAATTTTTCATTTTTCATTAACAGGAAGAAGAATATCAGAAATTTTAGCATTAAGATACGAAAATATAAATTGGGATACGAATACATATTTAATACCAAAAGAAAATGTAAAAACAAGAAAAGATATTGAGTTTAAACTTACACAACCACTTATTGAAGCTATTAAATCAAGAGGAAAAATTAAAAAAGAAGGTCTAGTTTTTTCACTAACTAGTAAATGGGTTCTAGTTCATTTTAAAAGATGTATGGCTAGTTTAGGAATATATGATTTACATTTACACGATTTAAGAAGTTTAGTTGCACAAACAGCATTAGATAATGGAGCAAATATTTATGATGTATCTGCATTATTGGCACATTCGAATATTGCAACTACTGAAAAAAGATATGTAGATAAGAATAAAGACCATGCTCAAAAAGCACTTGATAAGTTTACTAGTGCAACAACTCTATTATTGGAAGAAGAGATAATTGATGTAGAAGTTGTAGAAGATAAATTTTCAGCCATAAAAAAGCTCTATCCTAATGCAACAGAAGAACAAATAAAAAAAGCAATTAAAATTTTAGAATAAGTAAATTTTTTGAAAGGAGACCGTTAAATATTCCGTGTCAAAGTAATTCTGATAGGAGAAATCCTATCACA